>JAEWEX010000442.1 GCA_023389135.1 Pseudomonadota bacterium
TGCTGCGGCCCGACTTCCCGGGCCCGGTGATCGTCCGCGGCGGCTTTGAACCGGAGAATGAAGAATGGCTCTTCCCGACGTTTCCCTGCGCCCGCTGCTCGAGGCCGGCGTCCATTTCGGTCACCAGGTCCATCGCTGGAACCCCAAGATGGCGCCGTTCATCTTCGGCGACCGCAACAACATCCACATCATCGACCTCGCCCAGACGGTGCCGATGTTCCACCAGGCGCTGGTCGCGGTCAGCGACACGGTCGCCCGCGGCGGCCGCGTGCTGTTCGTCGGCACCAAGCGCCAGGCCTCCGAGCCGGTGGCGACCGCCGCCCGCCAGTCCGCGCAGTACTTCGTCAACGCCCGCTGGCTCGGCGGCATGCTGACCAACTGGAAGACGGTGTCGAACTCCATCGCCCGGCTGAAGAAGCTCGAGGAGATGCTGGAGGGCGAGGCCCACGGCTTCACCAAGAAGGAGCGCCTGACCCTGTCGCGCGAGCGCGACAAACTGGACCGCGCCCTTGGCGGCATCCGCGACATGGGCGGCACGCCCGACCTGATCTTCGTGATCGACACCAACAAGGAGCAGATCGCGGTCAAGGAAGCGCGCCGGCTGGGCATCCCGGTCGCGGCGATCCTGGACACCAACAGCGATCCCGACGGCATCACCTTCCCGATCCCGGGCAATGACGACGCCTCGCGCGCCATCGTGCTGTATTGCGAGCTGGTCGCGCGCGCGGCGCTGGACGGCATCGCCCGCGCCCAGGGCTCCAGCGGGGCCGATCTCGGCGCCGCGGCCGAGCCCATGGCCGAGGAGATCCCCGAGGAGGCCGAGAGCGGCGAGGCGTTCGAGCGCCTGACCGCGCCGCGCGGCGCGCCCGACGACCTGGCGAAACTGCCGGGCGTGGGCCCGGCGCTGGCCAACCGCCTGAACGAGGCCGGCATCTTCCATTACTGGCAGCTCGCCGCCATGAAGCCGGCCGACATCGAGGCGATCGACACCGAGCTCAAGCTCGGCGGCCGCGTCGCCGGCTGGGCCGAGCACGCCCGCGGCGCCACGGCCGGCGCCGACTGAGCACCGGTCCGGCCGCGCCCGACCGAACGAGAACACGTTCCAGCGAGGAACCGACATGGCGAACATTTCCGCGGCTCTGGTCAAAGAACTCCGGGACAAGACCGGCGCCGGCATGATGGACTGCAAGGCGGCGCTGACGGCCACCGACGGCGACATCGAGGCGGCGGTCGACTGGCTGCGCACCAAGGGCCTCGCCAAGGCCGCCAAGAAGGCGGACCGTGTCGCCGCCGAGGGGCTGGTCGGCCTCGCCGTGTCCGGCACCAAGGCTGTGGTGGTCGAGGTCAATTCCGAGACCGACTTCGTCGCCCGCAACGAGCAGTTCCAGGACCTCGTCGCCACCATCGCGGAAACCGCGCTGACCGCCGGCTCCGACGTGGCGGCGCTTTCGGCGGCTGCATGGCCGGGCGGCGGCACCGTCGCCTCCGCCATTGCGGAGGCGATCGCCACCATCGGCGAGAACATGTCGCTGCGCCGCGCGGCGGGCCTGTCGGTGACGGCGGGGGCGATCGGGTCGTATGTGCACGGCTCGGTCGGCCCGCAGAAGCCCAATCTGGGGCGTATCGGCGTGCTGGTCGCGCTGGAGTCCGCCGGGAAGGCGGACGAGCTCGTGGCGCTCGGCCGGCAGATCGCCATGCATGTGGCGGCGGCAAATCCGGTCGCGCTGAACGCCGACGGCATCCCGGCCGACGTGATCGAGCGCGAGCGCGGCGTGCTGATGGAGAAGGCGCGCGCCAGCGGCAAGCCGGACAATGTCGTCGAGAAGATCGTCGAGAGCGGCCTCAAGACCTACTACAAGGAAGTCAGCCTGCTGGAGCAGCCCTTCGTGCACGAGCCGTCCAAGACCGTCGGCCAGGCGGTGAAGGAGGCCGAGGGCCGCGTGGGCGGACCCATCAAGGTCACCGGCTTCCTGCGCTACGCGCTGGGCGAGGGCGTTGAGAAGAACGACAGCGACTTCGCCGCCGAAGTCGCCGCCGCGGCCGGCCAGGGCTGACGCCGCGGCCATGCCCGGCGAGGCCGGATACCGACGGGTCCTCGTCAAGATCTCCGGCGAGGCGCTGATGGGACCGGGGGCCTTCGGGCTCCACCCGGCCACCGTGGACCGCATCGCCGACGACATCGCGGCGGTGCGCGCCTCCGGCGTCGATGTCGCCATCGTGGTCGGTGGCGGCAACATCTTCCGCGGCGTGCAGGTGGCGGCGCAGGGAATCGACCGCGCCACCGCCGACTACATGGGCATGCTGGCCACCGTGATGAACGCCCTTGCGCTGGGCGCCTCGCTGGAGCGGGCCGGCGCGGTCACCCGCGTCATGTCGGCGCTGGACGTGCCGGCGGTGTGCGAGACCTATGCGCGGCCGCGCGCGCTGCGCCACATGGAAAAGGGCCATGTGGTGATCTTCGCCTCCGGCACCGGCAACCCGTTCTTCACGACCGACACCGCCGCGGCGCTCAGGGCGGCCGAGATGGGCTGCGACGCGCTGCTGAAGGCGACGCAGGTCGACGGCGTCTATTCGGACGACCCGAAGAAGAACCCGGATGCGGTGCGCTACGACCGGATCAGCTTCGACGACGCCATCGCCCGCGACCTCAAGGTCATGGACGCCGCCGCCTTCGCGCTTGCCCGCGAGAACGGCATACCGATAATCGTCTTCTCCATCCATGAACCGGGCGCGATCGCCGCCGCGGTTCGCGGGGACGGGCGGCGCACCGTCGTCGGCCCCTGAGAGCCGGCGAAATGCAGGCGGGCCCGGGCTCCGGGCCGGCACAGACCCTTGCGAGGAAAGCCATGTCCACAGGCCACGACCTTCCCGAACTGAAGCGCCGGATGCAGGGCGCCATCGCCGTGCTCAAGCAGGAGCTGGGCGGGCTCAGGACCGGCCGGGCGAGCGCCAACCTGCTGGAGCCCGTCCAGGTCGACGCCTACGGATCCAGCATGCCGCTCAACCAGCTCGCCACCGTGACCGTGCCCGAGGCGCGGATGCTGGTGGTTCAGGTGTGGGA
>JAEWEX010000470.1 GCA_023389135.1 Pseudomonadota bacterium
AAATACATCAGCTCGGGCGAAACGAAGCCCCTGAGCATTGGATAGAGCGCGCCCGACAGCGCCGCCACCTGGGCGGCCAGCATGTAGGCCGCGAGCCGCGCCTTGAAGGTGGAGTAGCCGAGGAACGACACCCGTCGCTCATTGGCCTTGAGCGCGATCAGCACGCGTCCGAACGGCGTGTCGAGGACATAGGCGACCACCGCATAGACGATCACGATGAAGGCGAGCGTGAACAGGAAGAAGTCCAGCGGCGCGTTGGAGGAGACGGTGAACAGGCCGAGATCGATGTCCAGGATCGGCACGCCGCGCAGCCCGTCGGAGGCGCCGAGCTCGCGGATGTTGTAGACCACCTTGGAGACCACCTGGGCCAGCCCGAAGGTCACCAGCGCGAAGTAGACGCCGCGGGCGCGGCTGGCGATCAGCCCGCCCACGAGCCCGACCACGAGCGCCGCCACGAACACCGCGCCCATGGCGGCCCAGAACGACGGCACCTCGCGCAGCACCAGCGCCGAGACATAGGCGCCGAGCCCGAAATACAGCGCCTGGCCGAGCGACAGGAGGCCGGTGTAGCCGAGAAGGATGTCCACCGACAGCGCCAGGCCTGCGAAGATCAGCGCCTCGGTGGCGAGCCGCAGGAAGAAGCGGTCTCCGGTCATCCAGGCGGCGAAGGCGAAGCCGAGCGCGGCCACCACCAGCAGCGCCACCAGCAGGTGGCTGGCCCGCATGGAGAGGCTGAGGCGGTCACGCATGACCGAGCCTCCCGAACAGGCCCTGCGGGCGCAGCACGAGCACCAGCACCATGATGCCGAACACGATGGGGTCCGACCATACCGGCGAGATGAACAGGCTGGAGATGGCCTGCACCTGGGTCAGGAGCAGGCCCGCCGCCACCGCGCCCCAGATGGAGCCCATGCCGCCGACGATGACCACGGTGAAGGCCAGGAACACGAAGTCGCGGCCCATGGTGGGGAAGATCGAGTAGATCGGCGCCAGCAACACGCCGGCGAGGCCCGCCAGCGCCACGCCGAAGGCGAAGGTGAATGCGTAGACCCGGGTGACCGGCACGCCGAGGGAGCCCGCCATGTCACGGTCGAACGCCGCCGCGCGCACCATGGCGCCCCACCGGGTGCGGTAGACCACCAGCGCCACCGCGCCGACGATGGCGAGCCCGAACACGATCAGGAACAGCCGGTAGTTCGGCAGGAACATGCCGAACACCTCGACGGCGCCGGGGATCGGCGTCTCGGGCCGGAAGGTCTCGACGCCGAAGATCATGTGGATCAGCTCCTCGATCACCATGGCGAGGCCGAAGGTGAGCAGGAGCGTGGTGACGTGGCGGTCGCCGCCGGTGTTGAACACGCGCTGGATCAGCCCGCGCTCGATGACGTAGCCGAGCGGCAGCATCAGGAGCGGCACCAGGACCAGCAGGAACCAGAAGTCGAGCCCGGCCGCCCCCAGCGCCAGCGCCAGGTAGGCTCCCACGGCGTAGAACTCGCCGTGGGACATGTTGATGACGTCGAGAAGCCCGAAGATGATGGTGAGGCCGAGCGCGACCAGCACCACGGCGACGCCGAGCGCGAGGCCCGTCACCATCTGCGGCGCGAGCACGAACTGCAGGTATTCCAGGATATTGGCCACGACGAGCCTCCCGACGCCGGCTTCAGGTCAGAACCGCTCGCAGGCGTCCGGACCGATGGCGACATCGCCCTCGACGGTGCCCACGATGTTGAACTCGCCGCCGGTGATGGAGACCACATACATGGGCTGGACGGCCTGGTGGTCGCCGCCGCGCATGGTCTTCTCGCCCTGCGGGGTCATCCATTTGAGGTCGCGCATGGCGGTGCGCACGGCGTCGGTCTCCGTTGAGCCCGCCTTCTCCACGGCCGCCTTGTAGAAGTAGATCAGGCCGTAGCTGTCGGCGCCATAGAGATCCGGGTCGGTCTTGTAGGCGGCATTGAAGGTCTCGACGAACTTCTTGTTCTCCGGCGTGTCGATCTTGGGCGAGTAGCCCGCGCCGGTGCCGAAGCCCTCGGCCGCCTTGCCGATGGCGCCGATGTTCTGGGAGGTGACGGTGCCCGACGCGCCGACCACCAGCATGTTGCCGAGCAGGCCGAATTCCTGCATCTGCGAGAACAGCCGCACGGTGTCGTTGCCGGCCACCGACGTATAAAGCACCTCGGGCCGCGCCGCGCGCATCTGGCCGAAGTACTGGGTGTAGTCGCGGCTGTCGAGCGGCGCGAAGATCTCGCCGACGTCCTCGGCGCCGAGCTCGCTCATCTTGGCCTTGAAGGCGGCGACGGTGGAGCGGCCCATCTCGTAGTCGGGGCCGAGGAAGTAGGTCTTGGCCTTGGGCTTCTGCTCGATCACCCATGCCGCGAGCGCCGCCGACTGCTGGCCGGCGCGGGCATTGACGCGGAACACGTTGGGCGAGCACTGGGCGGTGGTGATGCTGTCCGCAAAGGACACCGTGGTCGCCATCAGCTTGCCCGAGCGCTCGGCGAGCTGACCAACCGCCAGCGTCGAGCCCGAGGACACGGTGCCGGTGAGGAAGTCGACGTCCTCGACCTCGAACAGGCGCTCGGAGCGCTGCACGGCGACGGAGGGGTTGGCCTCCTCGTCCTCGAAGATCAGCTGGATCTGGCGGCCGGCGATGCCGCCCGCCTCATTGACCTCCCTGGTGGCGAGTTCCAGGCCCCAGCGGACCTGCTGGCCGATCGGGGCGTAGGTGCCCGACAGCGGCGTCACGACGCCGATCTTGATGGCGTCCTGGGCGGCGGCCTGGCCGCCGAGCGCGAGGACGGCGGCAACCGCCGTCAATGTCAGTCGCTTCATGTCATTGCCTCCCATGGGTCGAACTTCAGGCCTGCGGTGCCCGGCCGGGTTGTCCCGGTCGCGGGCGTGGGTCATGGCCGCGGGTCAGCGGCCGGTGAACTTCGGCGCGCGCTTCTCGTGGAACGCGGCGACGCCCTCGGCGAAGTCGTCGGACTGGCGCAGCCGGCTGTAGCAGTGGCCCTCCAGCTCAATGGCGACGGTCAGCGTCGCGTCCTCGGTGTCGTTGAGCAGCTTCTTGGCGGTGCGCTGGGCGATGGGCGAGAACGCCACCAGCTCCTTCACCAGCCGGTCGGTCGCCGCCTCCAGCTCGGTGTCGGCCACCAGCTCGGTGGCTATGCCCCAGTCCAGCGCCTGCCTGGCCGGGATGCGGCGCGAGCGCATGACGATGTCCTTGGTGCGGGTGATGCCGACGATCTTCTGCAGCCGCGCCGAGCCGCCCGAGCCCGGGATCTGGCCGAGCTTCTGCTCGGGCAGGGCATAGAATCCGGTTTCGGAGACGATGCGGAAGTCGCAGGCGAGCGAGACCTCGAAGCCGACGCCGAAGCAGAACCCGCGATTGGCCGCGATCACCGGTTTCTCGCAGCGCGCCGGCGCGGCGATGTTCCAGGCGAGCCTGGAGACATGCTCGGGCGACGCTTCCATGAAGCCCTTGATGTAGCCTCCCGAGGAGAAGTGCTCGCCCTCCGCGCGCAGCACGATCACGCGCACGCGGGGATCCTCGTCCAGCATCTCGAAGGCGAGCCGGAGCTGGTCGCGCTGGGGCATGGAGATGACGTTGAGCGGCGGCCGCGACAGCACGATGTCGCCGCGCATGCCGCCCTCGTCGATCTCGATGCGGAACCCGTCCAGCGTCTCGAGGCGGGGTTCGGGGCGGTGGAGATTGGCGGTCATGCGGCAGTCCCTTCGTTCGTGCGGGTCTCGGTGTCGGGTTCGATCTCGTATTCGCCGGCGACGAGCTTGCGGCGCAGCAGCTTTCCCACCGGCGAGCGCGGCACCTCGGCGACGAAGACGTAGGCGCGCGGACGCTTGAAGTTGGCGAGGCCGGAGCTGCGGCAGAACGCGTCGAGGTCGGCGGCCTCCACCGGCGCGATGCGCTTGACGAAGGCGGTGACCGCCTGTCCCCAGCGCTCGTCGGGCAGGCCGACCACCGCCGCCTCGGAGACGGCGGGGTGCAGCGACAGGCAGCTTTCCACCTCCACCGGCGAGACGTTCTCTCCGCCGGTGATGATCATGTCGTCGACGCGGCCGGTGACGAACAGGTCGCCGTCGGCGTCGACATAGCCGGTGTCGCCGGTGAAGTACCAG
>JAEWEX010000498.1 GCA_023389135.1 Pseudomonadota bacterium
AAGCCGTTCTTCTCGCTGCTCGACCAGGCGCTGTCGGACGAACTGGAGCGCCGGGTCAGCCGCCCGTTCTGGATCGACACGGTCGGGCGATCCGACCTGATCGAGATCCGCATCCGCCTTGAGGACCAGGTGATGCGGGTGATCGCCCGGCGCAGCCAGGCCTATGCCTCCAATTCCCACATATTCATCGTCTGGATGGTCTCGACCGCCTTCGTCCTCATGGGCATCGCCGTGCTGTTCCTGCGCAACCAGATCCGGCCCATCCTGTCGCTCGCCGACGCCGCGGAAAGCTTCGGCAAGGGGCGCGACGTGCCCGACTTCCAGCCGCGGGGCGCGCGCGAGGTGCGGCGCGCGGCCGGCGCCTTTCTCGAGATGCGGGATCGCATCGAACGCCAGATCGAGCAGCGCACCACCATGCTCGCGGGCGTCAGCCACGACCTCCGCACGGTGCTGACGCGCTTCAAGCTGGAGGTGGCCTTGCTGGACGACGGCGCCGAAACCGCCGAGCTCAGCCGCGACATCGACGAGATGACGCGGATGCTGGAGGCCTATCTCGCATTCGCGCGCGGCGACGGCGGCGAGCAGGCCGCGGTCGTCGACATGCGCGTCCTGCTGGACGAGCTCAAGTCCGACGCCGAGCGTCATGGCCGCGACATCGAGGTCCACTTCTCCGGCGCGTCGCATGCGACCGTGCGGCCCAATGCGTTCAAGCGCCTGATAGGCAACCTGGCCGGCAACGCCGCGCGCTTCGGCAGGCGCGTCGTTGTGACGGCGCACCACGGCACGGACGAACTGGTGGTCACGGTTGATGACGACGGGCCCGGCATCCCCGAGGACAAGCGCGAGGAGGTCTTCCGTCCGTTTCTCCGGCTGGACGACGCCCGCAACCAGGATCATGGCGGCACCGGGCTCGGCCTCGCCATCGCCCGCGACATCGCCCGCGGCCATGGCGGCGACGTGACGCTGTCGCAGAGCCCGCTCGGCGGCCTTCGCGCCACGGTGCGCGTGCCGAGCTGAGCGGGGCTCACGCACCGAGCGAGAGCTGCCACGACACGCCGAAGCGGTCCTGCACCCAGCCGAAGCGGCGGGAGAAGGGGTAGCTGTCCAGCGGCATCATCACCACGCCGCCGTCCGACAGCGCGGCGAACAGACGATCCGTTTCGGACGCCTCTGCGCACGTCACGAAGATCGAGACCGACGGCGTGAACCCGAAGCCGTGCGAGACGAAGGAATCGCTGCACATGAAGCGCTGGCCGCCAAGGGTGAACGCGCCGTGCATCACCGTGCCTTCCGGACCGGGCTCTCCGGGACCATAGCGCGTCATGGCATCGATGCGCCCGTCGGGAAACAGCGACACGTAGAACCTCGCCGCCTCCTCGGCACGGCCCTCGAACATCAGGAAGGTGGCGGCTTGCGCGGAAGATTGCATGGTCACCTCGGCTTCATCGCTGGCGGGGCTTGGCCCGCGTGGTGGGCGCCTCGGACAGAGGGTCCTCCGGCCATGGATGCTTCGGGTATCTCCCCCGCATGTCGGCGCGGACCGCGCTCCACGAACCGCGCCAGAAACCGGGCAGGTCGCGCGTCACCTGTATCGGACGATGCGCCGGCGACAGCAGTTCCAGCACCAGCGGCAGCCGCCCGCCGGCGATGGCGGGATGCCCGTCGAGCCCGAACAGCTCCTGCACCCGCAGCGCCACCGACGGCGCCTCGCCGGAATAGTCGATGGCGATGCGCGATCCGGTGGGAGCCTGGAAATGGGTCGGCGCCTCCGCCTCCAGCCGCCGTCGGAGCGACCATGGCAGCAGCGCGTCCAGCGCGGCATCCAGATCCCCGGCGGTGATGTCCGCAACCCCCGACCGCCCCTCGATCCACGGCGCGAGCCAGCCCTCGGCGGTGGCGGCAAGCGGTGCATCCGAGAGATCCGGCCACGCGCCGCCCGCGCGAGCGAGGAAACCGACGCGCTCGCGAAGCTGGAGCTGGGCTTTTGTCCACGGCAGCCGGCCGATCCCGGCATCGGCGATCCCGCGCGCGAGGATCGCGGCTGCTTGCGGCCCTGCGGGCACCGCGATCGGCCGATCCTCGAGCAGCAGCGCGCCGAGACGCCGCCGCCCGCGCGCCCGCAGCCGCAGGGCCGCAGCGTCGAAGTCCAGCTCCTCCCGCTGCTCGATGCGCTCGGAATACAGGGCCTCGATCTCGGCAGCGCCGATTTCCGCGGCGCCGAGGATGCGCGCGCCCGACGCAGAGCCTGCAAGGTCGGCGACGACGATGAACGGAGCCCGCGCGAGCGGGTGAGCGGGGTCCACCATGCCGCCGCGGCCATTGGCCAGCCTGAACGCACCCATCGCGCCGCGCGGCTGCGCGATGCGGTCGGGATAGGCGAGCGACAGGATCGCCCCGGCCGAGAGATCGCGCGAGGCCATGGATCCGGCGGCCCGTCCCGCTTCCGACGCCCACCGGCCGACGCTCGCGCGGGCGGCGCGAGCGCGGGGGTCACGGTCGCGGGTGAAGGCGTCCAAGCGATGGGCGAGATCGATGTCGGCGCCGCCGAGGCCGCGCTCGGTCAGCACCGCCGCCAGCCCCGCGGCCCGCGCAGCATGGCCCAGCGGTGCGGCGCCCACGACCATGGCGGCCAGCCGCGGCGGCAGCGGCAAGGCGCGAAGCGCCCTGCCGCGGGCGGTGATGAGCCCGTCCGCGCCAAGCGCGCCGAGGTCCGCCAGGAGCTTCCGCGCCTCAGCCATTGCCGCCTGGGGCGGCGGGTCCAGAAATGCCAGCGAGGCGGGGTCGGCCACGCCCCAGGCGGCGAGATCGAGCGCCAGGCCGGCGAGGTCGGAGGACAGGATCTCCGGCCGTGCGAACGGCTCCAGGCTTGCGGTCGCCGCCTGCTCCCACAAGCGGTAGCACACCCCCGCCTCCGTGCGGCCGGCGCGGCCGCGCCGCTGGTCGGCGGCGGCGCGGGAGACGCGCACGGTCGCAAGCCGCGTCAGGCCAACGGCGGGCTCGAACACCGGCACGCGGGCGAGGCCGCAATCGATCACCACGCGCACGCCCTCGATGGTGAGGCTGGTCTCGGCGATGGCGGTGGCGAGCACCACCTTGCGACGGCCCGCGGGCGACGGCGCGATGGCCCGGTCCTGGTCGGCCGGCTCCAGTCCGCCATGGAGTTCCGCGACGTCGACCTCGGGCGCGACGGCGCCCTCCAGCCGCTCCCGCGTGCGACGGATCTCACCCTGGCCGGGGAGAAAGACCAGGACACTGCCACGCTCCTCGGCCAGCGCCCGGCGAACGGCCGCCGTGGCGGCGTCCTCGATCCGGGCGAGCGGATCGCGCGGCAGATGGCGCGTCTCGACCGGATAGCTGCGCCCGGCGCTCTCGATGACCGGCACGGCGCCCAGCAGCCTTGCGACGCGTGCGCCGTCCAGCGTCGCCGACATCACCAGAAGCCTGAGGTCGGGCCGCAGCGCCCCCTGGACATCCAGCGCCAGCGCCAGCGCCAGATCCGCATCCAGGGACCGCTCGTGGAACTCGTCGAACAGCACCGCGGCGACCCCGGCGAGTTCCGGATCGTCCAGGATCATCCGGGTGAACACGCCCTCGGTCACCACCTCGATGCGGGTCGCGTCGGAGACGCTGGACCCGAAGCGCACCCGCAGCCCGACCCGCCGACCGACCGGCTCGTCCAGCGTCTTCGCCATGCGGGCGGCGGCGGCGCGGGCGGCGATGCGGCGTGGCTCCAGCACCAGGATGCGGGCGTCGCCGCGCCACGGTGCGTCCAGCAGCGCCAGCGGCACCCGGGTGGTCTTGCCCGCCCCCGGCGGCGCCACCAGCACCGCGCCACCGCCATGCGCCAGGGCCGATGAAATCGCGGGAAGCGCCTCGTCGATGGGCAGCGGCGGATCGAATGCCATGGCGGCCGAAGGCCCTATTCGCCGATCACCACGCCCTCGCGCCGCGGATCGGCGCCGCCCTCGAGCCCGTCGGGGCCGATGACGATGCCGTGCAGGCCGGACGGCAGGCTGACCGGCCGGCTCTCGAAGCCCAGCGCCTCGATGCCCTGGACGAGTTCCTCCGCCACCGTGTCCTTCTCCAGTTCCATGGGGCCGAACCGGTTGATCACATGCGGCATGGAGATCGCGCGCTGGATGTCGAAGCCCCAGTCGATATGGGCGATCAGCGTCTTCGCGACGTAGCCGATGATCTGGCTGCCGCCGGGCGATCCCAGCGCCATATAGGGCCGGCCGTCCTTCATGACGATGGTCGGGCTCATGGAGGACCGCGGCCGCTTGCCGGGCGCGACGGCATTGGCCACCGGCACGCCGTCCACATGGCTGCGAAACGAGAAGTCGGTCAGCTCGTTGTTGAGCAGGAAGCCCCGCACCATGAGGCGCGACCCGAAGCCGCTCTCGATGGTGGTGGTCATGGACACCACATTGCCCTGGGCGTCTACGATGGAAAAATGGCTCGTGGCGGGCATTTCCAGGGGCGGATCGTCGGCATAGAGCGAGGCGTGGCTCCACTTCGGATTGCCGGGGGCCACCTCGCCGAGCGCGGTCTTGGCCTTCAGCAGGATCGAACGCTGCGCCAGGTAATCGCGATCGACGAGCCCCTTGACCGGGACCGGGACGAAATCGCTGTCCGCCAGGAAGCGCTCGCGGTCGGCGAAGGCGAGCCGCGAGGCATCACCGATGATCCGCCAGCTCTCCGGGGCGGTCGGCCCCAGCGCCGCGAGGTCGTACGGCTCCACCAGCCCGAGGATCTGCGCGACCGCGATGCCGCCGGACGAGGGTGGACCCATGCCGCACACGCCCAGGCCGCGATAGAGCCCGCACACCGCCTCGCGCTCGCGCACCGCATAATTGGCGAGGTCGGCCTGCGCCAGAACGCCGGGATTTCCCTCCGCCTCGCGCACGGTGCGGACGATGTCCTCGGCAACCGGCCCTGAATAGAAGCCGTCGGCGCCCTTTTCGGCCAGCAGCCTCAGGGTCTGCCCGTAATCCGGGTTGCGCAGCGTCGAGCCTTCCGTGACGGCGTTGCCGTCGGCGTCGAAGAAGTAGCCGCGCGCGGCAGGGAACCGCTTCAGCCTCTCCGCGTCGGCCGCGACCAGCGTCGCAAGCCTCGGCGAGA
>JAEWEX010000509.1 GCA_023389135.1 Pseudomonadota bacterium
GCGTTGGCGACACGGGCGGCCGCCCGCGCCGTGCGGCGACGCGCCGCCGGCCATTGAACGCCGCTCGTGAAAAAATATCCCGGGGACAGAGAGGTTTAGCGCTTCCATCCCTTTGACAGAGACCTCCGCGCTGCTAGCCTCGATGGCCTGGACGGGAGGGGGTCCCATGCGCCGCACGCCTGCTGAAGCGCTCAGCGACGTGATCCGCCACATGCGCCCGCTGAACCGGCGCCTGACGCGACTGGCGCAGGCGCAACTCCAGGGAACGGGCCTCAGGCTCGCCACCCGCGCGGTGCTGGAGCATCTGGGCGAGGCGGGTGCAAGAACGGTGCCCCAGATCGCGCGGGCCGCAGGCCTGCCCCGCCAGCCGGTCCAGCGCGCGGTCGACGACCTGATCGCCCGCGGGCTCGCCGAGCGCGCCGTCAACGACGCCCATCGCCGCTCGTGCTTCATCGTGCTGACCGAGGCCGGCCGCGCGCTGTTCGGCACGCTGGAGGCCCGCGAGCACGACCTCATGGCCCGGATGGCGTGCAGCCTGGATCCTCTGGAGATCGAGACTGCCAGGCGCATCATGGCCCGCCTGGCGCGCGACTTGCGGGCCGCGCGGGGATAGCCGCCGGGCACGGGCTCGCCCCATTCAGGCCGGCGGATGCTTTTCCGCCAATCCGGCCGGGGGTTGCCTCCTCGTGTGGCCGCGCCCTACCTAGGACAGGCAGTCGAGGGGGCGCATGTCGCTGGACGTCACAGATCTTCGCGACTTCTACAGCCGACCACTGGGAGACGTGGTCCGCCGTCTGCTTCGCGCGCGGATGGCGCTCCACTGGCCCTCGACGCAGGGGCTAAGAGTGCTCGGCATCGGGTACCCTACGCCCTATCTCGGCCAGTTCCGCCCCGATGCGGAGCGGCTGCTGGCGTTCATGCCCGCCGAGCAGGGCGTCGCCAACTGGCCCCGCACCGCGCCCGGCGCCACCGCGCTCGTGGAGATGGACATGTGGCCGCTGGTGGACGCCGCAGTGGATCGCGTTCTCGCCGTCCATGCGCTGGAGGTTGCTGCATCCGCCGACGAGTTGCTGCGCGAGGCATGGCGCGTGCTGGCGCCAGGCGGGCGGCTGATGCTGGTGGTGCCGAGCCGACGCGGGATATGGGCCCGCCTCGACACCACGCCGTTCGGGCATGGCCGGCCTTACAGCCCGGGCCAGCTCGCCAAGGTGCTGCGCGCAAACGCCTTCGCGCCGGGAGGCTGGTCGGAGAGCCTGTTCTTCCCGCCGCTGGAACGCAGCTTTCCCCTGAGATGGGCCGCCGGCATCGACCGCATGGGCGTCCGGCTGCGCGCGCCGTTCGCAGGGGTCCACATCGTGGATGCCGTCAAGGAGGCCGCACGGCCCGCACCCGTGCGCAAGGTGCGCTCCGTCAAGCTGAGACCTTCGACGGTGCCGGGCGGGGTGCTGGCGCCGGGGGCGTCGGGCCGCGCCTCAGCGGCGCCGTGACAGCACGAACACGGCCTGTTCGCCGAACAGGTTCCAGAACCACCATGGCGCGTTGACGCGGATCGGTCGGCCATAGGCATCGAGCGCCACCGCGCGCTCCATCACGGCGCCGACCTCTCCCGCGAGATCCACGAAATCGCGGATCGTGCACAGGTGGATGTTGGGGGTTTCATGCCAACTGGTGGGCAGGGTCGGCGTCACCGGCATCCGGCCCTTCAGCATGAAGCGCCAGCGCAAGTTCCAGTAGCCGAAATTGGGGAACGAGACGATGGCGCGCTGGCCGATGCGCAGCATGTTCTCCAGCACCGCCTTCGGCCTCCGGGTCGCCTGCAGCGTCTGCGACAGGATCACGTAATCGAAGGCGTCGTCCGGATAGTCATCGAGGTCGGTGTCGGCGTCGCCCTGGATGACGGCGAGACCCTGAGCCACGCAGGCATTGACGCCCGCCTGCGACAGTTCGATGCCTCGCCCGTCCACGTCGCGGCTGGTGTCCAGAAGCTTCAGCAGGTCGCCGTCGCCGCAGCCGACATCCAGCACCCGGCTGCCCGGCGCCACCATATCGGCGATCAGCTTGAGATCGACCCGCGAGGTGACCGCCAGGGGCTCGGTGTCGGGGATGGTCGGGGCAGATGTTCTCAGATCGACGGTCATGGCCGCGTCGGCTCCAGGCCGCGGGCTTCCGCCGCCGCAGACAGGAAGCCGCCCGTGGTGGCGAAGAGCTCGGGCTCGTCCAGCAGGAAGGCGTCGTGGCCCTTGTCGCTCTGGACCTCCACGAACGACACGCGGGCCCGCGAGGCGTTGAGGGCATGCACGATGGCGCGGCTGTCGGAGGTGGGAAACAGCCAGTCGGATGTGAACGACACGACGCAGAACCGCGTCTCGGCGCCCTTGAAGGCGTTGGCCAGCACCCCGCCGAAGTCGTCGGCGAGGTCGAAATAGTCCATGGCGCGGGTGACGTAGAGATAGCTGTTGGCGTCGAACCGCTCGACGAAGCTGGAGCCCTGGTGGCGCAAATAGCTCTCGACCTGGAAGTCGGCGTCGAAGGTGAAGGTCGGCCGCTCGCGGTCCTGCAGCGTGCGGCCGAACTTGCGCTGCAGCGCGGGCTCCGAGAGGTAGGTGATGTGGGCCGCCATGCGCGCCACCGCGAGGCCCTTGCGCGGCACCAGGCCTTCCGCGAGGTAGCGCCCGCCGTTCCAGTCGGGATCCGCCATCACGGCCTGGCGGCCGACCTCGTGGAAAGCGATGTTCTGCGCGGAATGCTTGGCCGCGCACGCGATCGGCATGGCCGAGAACACGCGGTCGGGAAAGCTTGCCGCCCATTGCAGCACCTGCATGCCGCCCATGGACCCGCCGGCGACGCAGAACAGGCTGTCGATGCCCAGATGGTCGATCAGCATCGACTGCGCACGCACCATGTCGCGAATCGTGACCACGGGAAATGCCAGGCCATAGGGCTCCCCGGTCTCCGGGTTCAGCGAGGCCGGCCCGGTGGACCCCATGCAACCGCCGAGGACGTTGGCGCAGATGACGAAATAGCGGTCGGTGTCGATGGGTCGACCCGGGCCGATCATGGTCTCCCACCAGCCAGGCTTGGTGGTGACCGGATGCAGGTTCGCCACGTGCTGGTCGCCGGTCAGGGCATGGCAGACCAGCACCGCATTGCTGCGCGCGGCGTTGAGCGTGCCGTAGGTCTGGTAGGCGATCTGGAACGGCGACAGCGACACGCCGCAGTCCAGCGCAAGCGGCCGGTCATGGCCGAAGCGCGCGACGAGGCTGCGCGGAGTGTCCGCCTCGCGCCGCGCGGCCGCCGCAATGCCTTCGGGAAGTCCGCTCACCCGTATCGCCGTTCGCCATGCATGCCACGCCCGGGGATGCGGGCGCGGGGCGGCTAGCTACGGATTGCGGGCCGAGCCTGTCAACGGGGTCGTGGGAATGTGCCGGAGGGGAAGGCGGCACGCGTCTTTGACTCCACCGCCCGCGCGCGTATGAAGGACCGCCCTCCAGCGACGAGCCAGCCGCAGACCGCCATGACCGAAGATCGCCCCGAAACGCTCGACGACCTGCGCCGCGAGATCGACCGGCTGGATGCCGCGATGCACCGCGCGCTGATGGACCGCGGCGCCATTATCGACCGCCTGATCGCGGTCAAGCAGTCCGCAGAGGCAGGCTCCGCATTCCGCCCCAAGCGCGAGGCGGACATGATGCGCGACCTGCTGATGCGCCACGAGGGCCACCTGCCGCTCGACACCGTGGAGAGCATCTGGCGGGTCATCATCTCGACCTTCACCTTCGTCCAGGCGCCCTACCGGGTCCATGGCGCGGTATCGGCCGGCGCGGCGCAGATGCGCGACGTGGCGCGGTTCCACTTCGGCTTCACCGTTCCCTACATGGAGGTCGCCTCCGGCGCCGAGGCAGTGGCCGCAGTGGCGGCCGACGGCCGCGATCTCGGGCTGATACCCGCGAGCGAGGCGGGCGCATGGTGGCGCGGCATGGGCGGCGACGGCCGCCCGCAGGTGATCGCACGGCTGCCCTTCGTGGAGCGCCCGGGACACCCCGCGGCGCTCCAGACCTATGTGGTGGGGGCGCCGCCCGCCGCCGGAGCGGTCGCCGACGACGTGCGCCTGCTGGCCTTCCGCGGCGAGCGCTGGAACCCGGAGGCCGGCAAGGCTGCCCGCGCCGCCGGCGCACGGGTCGTCGGCCGCGAAGGGACCGAGGTGCTGGCGGCGCTGCCTCGCGGCGTCGGCGAGGCGGAACTCGCCGCGGCGATCTCGCCCACTGGCGCCGCCCTTGCGGATGCGGCATGGATCGGCGCCCACGCCGCCCACGTGCTGCCCGGCTCCACGACCGCCTGAGCATTTCCTGGAAATCAGACGATGCCCGAGATCGCCCCCCGCCCCGTGCCGCGCCCCGGCGTGATGTCCATCGAGTCCTACGTGCCCGGCAAGAGCGCCGTCCCGGTGGGCGTGAAGCTCCACAAGCTGTCATCCAACGAGACGCCGCTGGGTCCGAGCCCCAGGGCCATCGAGGCCTATCGCTCGGTGGCCGACGGGCTGGAATTCTATCCCGACGGCTCGGCGACCAGGCTCCGAGAGGCCGTGGGCCGGGTCTTCGGGCTCGATCCGGCACGCATCGTCTGCGGCGCGGGCTCGGACGAGCTACTCAACCTCCTCGCCCACGCCTATGTCGGCCCCGGCGACGAGACCGTGATGTCGCGCCACGGCTTCCTGGTCTACCCGATCGCCACCAAGGCGGCCGGCGGCAAGGCAGTCATGGCCCCCGAGCGCGAACTGACCGCCGATGTCGACGCGATCCTGTCCGCCGTTACGGCGCGCACCCGCATCGTGTTCCTGGCCAACCCCAACAATCCGACCGGCACCTATCTCCCGTTCGAGGAGGTGAAGCGCCTGCATGCCGGCCTGAGGCCCGACATCCTGCTCGTGCTCGACGCGGCCTATGCCGAGTATGTCCGGCGCAATGACTATGCGGCCGGCATCGAGCTCGTCGCGACGTCCGAGAACGTCGTGATGACGCGGACCTTCTCCAAGATCCACGGGCTTGCGAGCCTGCGCATCGGCTGGCTGTACGGACCCGCCCATGTGGTCGATGCCCTGAACCGCATTCGCGGGCCGTTCAACCTGTCCGGACCGTCCATCGCTGCGGGCGCGGCTGCGCTGTACGACCACGCCCACATGGAGGCGGCGGCCGCCCACAACGAGCGCTGGCTCGCCTGGCTGACGGCTGAGCTCGAGGCGCTGGGGCTGACCGTCACGCCCAGCGTCGGCAACTTCGTGCTCGTGCACTTCCCGTCCGATGCCGGCCGCGGTGCGGCGGATGCCGATGCGTTCCTCACCGCCCGCGGGCTGGTGCTGCGCCGCATGGACGCCTATGGCCTGCCGGGGGCGCTGCGCCTCACTGTGGGTTCGGAGGAGGCCAACCGCGCGGTCATCGCTGCGCTCGGCGAGTTCCTCAAGGCCGCCGGTCATGTCTGAGCCGCTGGTCGACCGTCTGGCGCTGATCGGGATCGGGCTGATCGGCGGCTCCATCGCCCGCGCAGCTCGGGCCAACGGGCTCGCCCGGGAGATCGTGGTGCAGACCCGCCGGCCGGAGACGCTGGCGCGCGCGCACGAACTCGGCCTCGGCGACCGCTACACCCTCGACATCCCCGAGGCGGTGACCGATGCGGACATCGTGATCGCTTCCGTTCCCGTGGGCGCCTCCGGCGCGGTGGCCGAGGCCATGGCGCCGGCGCTGAAGCCCGGCGCCATCGTGTCCGACGTGGGTTCCGTGAAGGCGTCGGTGGTGCGCCAGATGCAGCCGCACCTTCCAGCCGGCATCCATTTCGTGCCGGCCCATCCCGTGGCGGGCACCGAGCAGTCGGGGCCCGATGCGGGCTTTGCCGAACTGTTCGAGAACCGCTGGTCGATCCTCACCCCTCCGGACGGCACCGATCCGGTCGCGGTCGAACGCCTGGCCGCGTTCTGGCGCGGCATGGGCGCCAATGTCGAGGTCATGACGCCGGAGCACCACGACCTCGTGCTGGCCATCACCAGCCACGTGCCGCACCTGATCGCCTACAACATCGTCGGCACCGCCGCCGACCTCGAAGGCATCACCCGCTCGGAGGTCATCAAGTTCTCCGCCGGCGGCTTCCGCGACTTCACCCGCATCGCCGCCTCCGATCCCACCATGTGGCGTGACGTGTTTCTCCATAACAAGGACGCGGTGCTGGAGATGCTCGGCCGCTTCTCCGAGGACCTGACGGCGCTTCAGCGCATGATCCGCTGGGGCGACGGCGAGGGGCTCCACGACTTGTTCAGCCGCACCCGCGCGATCCGGCGCGGCATCGTCGAGCAGGGCCAGGACGCGCCCGGCCCCGACTTCGGCCGCCCTCATGGCGCGCCACCCCGGACCCCCTGAACCGCCTCGCCCGCCCCTGCCCTGTCGCGGAACATCCGCCCGCTCCCCGGAGTTTGGTTGGCAGATCCTGCAACAAGGAGAGGTCACAATGGAACACACCCACGAGACGAACTCGCTCATCGGCGCCGAGAAGGTGTCCGGCACGGAAGTGTACAACTCCGCGGGCGAGCACCTCGGCGAGGTCCATGACGTCATGATCGACAAGGTTTCGGGCAAGGTCGCCTATGCCGTGATGTCGTTCGGCGGCTTCCTCGGCATCGGCCAGAAGTACCATCCCCTGCCGTGGTCGACGCTCGACTACGACGTCCGCAAGGGCGGCTATGTCGTCAACATGACCAAGGACCAGCTCGAGAAGGCGCCGACCTACGACGCCGGCCGCGAGCCGGACTGGTCGGACCGCGCCTACGAGAAGAACCTGCACGACTATTATCGCGCAACGCCGTACTGGGGCATCTGACCCCGACGAATTGCACGGGAGAGGCCGGGCCGCGAGCCCGGCCTCAGACTGCTGACAAAGGCCTGGCGAGAGCCGGGCCTTTGTGATTCAAGATGTCATGTTGAAGAGACCATCGCCTGCGCAGTCTGCCCTTGAGATTGTGACGCTTGAGGGTTTGGTC
>JAEWEX010000511.1 GCA_023389135.1 Pseudomonadota bacterium
ACGTCGCGGAGCCGTCCGACCGGGCGGCCCTGGATGCGGCGTGCAGCCTCGTCCGCGAGCGCGTGGCCCCCAAGGGCGGGCGCGCCGCCTGACGGCGCGCCGCCGAACCTTACGAAACTTTCATGTGCGCGACAGGTCGCCGTAAGGCGGCGCGCACTACCTCTCGTGTCGAACCTTCCGGGCCTTCCGTCCGGAGACGCGTTTGACGGAGGATGACATGACCCAGTCCAGTTCCCCCCGCCCGCAGGGCGTCCTCGCCCGCCGGCGCAATCTCCTGCTCGGCTCGGTGTTCGCGCTCGCGCTCGGCGGCGTGGTCGCGGTCCAGCCCGCGCTCGGCCCCTCGACGCCGGCGCTCGCCCAGGGCGCGCTGACCGCGCCGTCCGGCATCGCCGCGCAGTATCCGAGCTTCGCCGACATCGTCGAGGCGGTGAAGCCGGCGGTCGTCAGCGTCCGCGTGCGCAGCGACGGCGACAGCTCCGGAAGCCGCAGCATGACCGACATGCCGTTCTTCCGCGACCTGCCGGAGGACCACCCGTTCCGCAAGTTCTTCGAGGACAATTTCGGCAACCAGCAGGGCGAGCAGGGCCGCCGCGGCGGCCAGCGCCAGGTGCCGCCGCGCCGCCTCCAGACCGCGCAGGGCTCCGGCTTCATCGTCTCCGCCGACGGCTACGTGGTCACCAACAACCACGTCATCGACGGCGCCAGCGAGGTCGAGATCGTCGACGACAAGGGCGAGACCTACACCGCCGAGCTGGTGGGCACGGACAGCCGCACCGACCTGGCGCTGCTCAAGATCGACGGCCAGGACGACATGCCCTTCGTCAAGTTCGCGGAAACCTCGCCGCGGATCGGCGACTGGGTCATGGCCATCGGCAACCCGTTCGGCCTCGGCGGCACCGTCACGGCGGGCATCGTCTCTGCCCGCGGCCGGGAGATCGGGTCCGGCCCCTATGACGACTTCCTGCAGATCGACGCGGCCGTCAATCGCGGCTATTCGGGCGGCCCCGCCTTCAATCTGAACGGCGAAGTGGTTGGCATCAACACGGCCATCTTCTCGCCCTCGGGCGGCAATGTCGGCATCGCCTTCGCGGTGCCCTCCGAGGTGGCGAGCCGCGTGATCGCGGAACTGCGCGAGAACGGCACCGTCACGCGCGGCTGGCTCGGCGTGCAGATCCAGCCCATCACCGACGACATCGCGGCGAGCCTCGGGCTCGAGGCCAATGACGGCGCGCTGGTGGCCGAGACTCAGCCGGACACGCCGGCGGCCAAGGCCGGCATCCGCTCCGGCGACGCCATCATCCGGCTCGACGGCGAGACGGTGGAGAGCCCCCGCGACCTGTCGCGGCGGGTGGCCGACCTCGACCCCGGCCAGGAGATCGAGCTGACGCTGTGGCGCGACCGTGCGGAGACGACCGTGACGGTCGAGCTCGGCCGCCTGCCGGAGACGCAGCCCGCCGTCGCCCGCGCGGAGCCCACCCCCAGCGAGCCGACCGCGCTCGAAAACCTCGGCCTGTCGGTCCAGCCCGCCTCCGGCGTGCCCGGCGCCGGCGACGAGGGTCTGGTGGTGACCGAGGTGGACGCCTCCGGCCCCGTGGCCGACCGGCTGCGGACCGGCGACGTGATCACCCGCGCCGGCAGCGAGGACGTGTCCTCGGTGGCCGACATGACGGCCCAGATCGAGGCCGCCCGGAAGTCCGGCCTGCGGGCGCTGCTGCTGCGCGTCCGTTCCGGCGACAGCAACCGCTACGTGGCGATCCCCATCGACCGCGGGTAAGCTCGGACGCGGACCATGGGCCCGGCGCGGGGAAACGTCCTCCCCTCGCGCCGGGCCTCTTCATCTGCGGCGCTCGTTCCATGAAACTCCTCATCGTCGAAGACGACCCCGCCGCTGCCGCCTACCTGGCCAAGGCCCTGGACGAGGCGGGCCACACCGCCGAGGACGCGGCCGACGGCGAGGCGGGCCTGCAGCTGGCGCGCGACGGCGGCTACGACGTGCTGGTGGTGGACCGCATGCTGCCGCGGCTGGACGGCCTTGCCCTGATCGAGCGGCTGCGCGCCGAGGGCGACCGCACCCCGGTCCTGATCCTGTCGGCGCTGGGCCAGGTCGACGACCGCGTGGCGGGGCTGCGCGCCGGCGGCGACGACTACCTCACCAAGCCCTATGCCTTCACCGAGCTCCTGGCGCGGGTCGAGGCGCTCGTGCGCCGGGTCGCCCCGGGCGCCGCCGAGACGGTCTACCGCGTCGGGGACCTGGAGCTCGACCGGCTGTCCCACCGTGTGGTCCGCGCGGGCCGCGACATCCCCCTGCAGCCGCGCGAGTTCCGGCTGCTGGAATACCTCATGCGCCATGCCGGCCAGGTGGTCACCCGCACCATGCTGCTGGAGAACGTCTGGGACTATCATTTCGACCCGCAGACCAACGTCATCGACGTCCATGTCTCGCGGCTGAGGTCCAAGGTCGACAAGGGCTTCGACCGCCAGCTCATCCACACCATCCGCGGCGCGGGATACGTGGTCCGTGACGGCGCCCGTTAGGCTGTTCCGGACCTCCGCCTTCCGCCTCGCCGTGGGGCTGCTGGCGGTGTTCGTGCTGGCGGCGGCGGTGGCGCTGGTCTACGGCGTCTGGCGCTCGGCGCAACTCGTGCAGGCGGAGATCGCCACCGCGGTCGATGCCGAGGTGTCGAGCCTGGTCGCGATCCACGACCGCGCCGGCGTGCGCGGCCTGGTCGAGGCGGTCAATGCCCGCGCCGCCCAGCCCGGGTCGCTGCTCTATCTCATCACCACGCCGGTGGGCGATCCGGTGGCCGGCAACGTGGCGGCCCTGCCGCCGGGCGTGCTGGACGCGGCCGGCGCCCGCGAGGCGCGCTATGCCCGGCTGGGTTCGGAGGCCGCCGCCCGCGACGACGCCTATGTCCGCGTCGCCGTGCTGCCCGGCGGGTTCCGGCTGCTGGTCGGCCGCGACCTCGCCGAGCGCCGGCGCGTGGCGGAGGTGATCGTGCGCTCGATCCTGGGCGCGCTGGCGCTGGTGGTGCTGGTCAGCCTCGGCGGCGGCTTCCTGGTCGCCCGCCGCGTTCTGGCGCGGCTCGACGCCATGACCGCCACCAGCCGCGCCATCATGGCGGGTGACCTCGCCGGGCGGCTGCCCGTGACCGGCTCCGGCGACGAGTTCGACCGGCTCGCCTCCGCCGTCAACGCGATGCTGGCGCGCATCGGCGTGCTGATCGGCGAGCTGAAGGACGTCTCCGACAACATCGCCCACGACCTGCGCACGCCGCTGACGCGGCTGCGCAACCGCGC
>JAEWEX010000515.1 GCA_023389135.1 Pseudomonadota bacterium
GGGCAAGGACGTCGTCTGGGTTCCCACACCGGATGCGCTGGTGGCCCGCATGCTCGACATGGCCGGGGCGACGCCCGACGACTATCTGGTGGACCTCGGCTCCGGCGACGGGCGCACCGTGATCGCCGCCGCCAAGCGCGGCATCCGCGCCCATGGCATCGAGTACAATCCCGACCTGGTCGCCCTGTCGAAGCGCAACGCCGAGACGCAGGGCGTCGCCGATCGCGCGACCTTCGAGCATGCCGACATCTTCGAGACGGACTTCTCCGACGCGTCGGTGGTGACGCTGTTCCTGCTGAGCAGCCTGAACGTCAAGCTGCGGCCGATCCTGCTGGAGATGGAGCCCGGGACCCGGGTTGTGTCCAACACCTTCGACATGGGCGACTGGGAGCCGGACGACAGCATCAATGCCGGCGGCGACTGCAAGAGCTGGTGCCGGGCCTACAAATGGGTCATCCCCGCCAAGGTCGAGGGCCGCTGGTCCTTGGGCGAGGGCGAGCTGCAGCTGACCCAGACCTACCAGATGCTGGACGGCACCCTGACCCAGGGCGGGCAGGCGATGCCCCTCACCGAAGCCAGGATGGACGGCGCCGCGGTCAGCTTCACCGCCGGCGACAAGCGCTACACCGGCCAGGTGGACGGCGACGCCATGTCCGGCACCGTCGAAGGCGGCGGCGAGTGGAGCGCCACCCGCGCCGCGAACTGACATCGGCGCTGCCGGCCGGCGGATCGGGCGATCTGCCGGCCGGTCGCGACGGCACCGGCGCCGGCATCGTTGCCGCTGCGCTGTTGACCGGGGTGGATCGCCCCTCTAGCCTCTGCGGCGACGGTTCCCTCACGGGATCAAAAGGGAACGCAGTGCGGGCGCCTCGGCGCCTCATGCTGCGGCTGCCCCCGCAACTGTAAGCGGCGAACCTTTCGCCACATCGCCACTGGGATCCTCGGGCCCTGGGAAGGCGGCGAAAGGTGATGACCCGCGAGCCAGGAGACCTGCCGTCAGCCGTGGTCACACGCGGGCACGTCGGACGGGGTGAGCCGATTGTGGTTGGATCGCGGGCGCCTCACGGCGTGTGCGGTGCGCCTCGTTCGCGGTGACGTGCCACAACGTTGCTGCCCGAGGTCCATCGTGATCCCCTGCCCCCCAGCCGCAAGCAGCGGCCGCCTGTCCATTTTCGCGTTTCCCCTGTTCGCCGTCGTCCTCGCCGCACCGCCTGCCGCCGCGCAAGCGCCGGGCGAACTGGTGCTCGACGACATCGTCGTCAGCGCCACCGCCCGCCCGACCGACGCAGCGCGCGTGGGCAGCTCGGTCACCGTCATCACCGCGGAGGACCTGCGCAGGACGCAGCGCCGCACCCTGACCGAGGCGCTGGCCGCGGTGCCCGGCCTCAACATCGTCCAAACCGGCGGGCCGGGCGGGCAGACCTCGGTGTTCATGCGCGGCACCAACTCCAACCATGTGAAGGTGCTGATCGACGGCATCGAGGTGAACGACCCCTCCACGCCCAACCGCGCCTTCGATTTCGGCCAGTTGCTGACGCTCGACGACATCGAGCGCATCGAAGTGCTGCGCGGTCCGCAGAGCGGGCTCTACGGCGCCAACGCCTTCGGCGGCGTGATTTCCGTCACCACGCGGCGGGGCGAGGGCCCGCCATCCGTCCGCGCGCAGGTCGAGGGCGGCTCCCACGGCACCTTCAACCAGTCCGCCGCGCTGAGCGGCGGGGACGAGCGCTTCGACTACGCCTTCAATGTCGGCCACTACCGCGCCGACCACACGCCGTCCGTCCCGGACGATCTCGTGGCGCCGGGGCAGAAGGTGGCGACCAACGCCTATGACAACTGGAGCTGGTCGTCGCGCCTCGGCGTCGCGCTGGGCGACACGCTCCGGATCGACTGGACCGGACGCCACATCGATGCCCGCTTCGAGGGCGTCCACGACGACTGGGGCGTGCCCACGCCCCATCGCAGCCGGCAGGACTATCGGCAGACCTTCACGCGGGCCCAGGCGACCTGGGATCCGCTGGACGGCCGCTTCGTCCAGCGTTTCGGCGCCGCCTACACCAGGCAGGACCGCGCCTACCGTGCGCCCGACGGCTCCGGCGTGCTGGGCGCGCCCAGCGACAGCCTCGGCGAGCGCACGAGGCTCGACTGGCGCGGCGACCTCGTCGTCGGCCCCGACCACACGCTGGTGGTGGGCGTCCAGCACGACGACGAGCGGCTGGAAACCGCGAGCCTCACCGCCTCCAACGCCAGCACCGGCGCCTTCGCCGAGCTGCAGTCGGCCTTCGGCGACCGCTTCTTCCTCACCGCCAATCTCCGCTACGACCGCGACGAGAGCTTTGGCGGCCACGCCACCTGGCGCATCGCGCCGGCCTATGTGGTGCCCGGGACCGGGACCAGGCTGAAGGCGAGCTACGGCACCGCCTTCAAGGCCCCCACGCTCAGCGAGCTCTTCGTGGACTACCGGCCGGGCTTCAACTTCCATGGCAATCCCGACCTGAAGCCGGAGGAGAACCGCGGCTTCGACATCGGCTTCGAGCAGCCCCTCTGGGGCGGCCGGGCCGACATCGGCGCGACCTATTTCCACAACGACCTGACCAACCTGATCGTCGGCGGCGCGGAAACCTATTTCAATGTCGGCAAGGCCGTGACGCAGGGCTTCGAGACCTTCGCCCGGGTGCAGGCGACCCCTGAACTGCACCTGCGCGCGGACTACACCTTCACGCTCGCCGAGGACGAGGACACGGGGCTGGAACTGCTGCGGCGCCCGCGCCACAAGGCCAGCCTCGCCGCCACATGGACCCCGGTGGAGAAGCTGACGCTCACCGGCACGGCGATCTATCTGAGCGGCTGGATCGACGGCAACCGCGACTTCTCGGTCGCGCGGATGCGGGCCGACGGGGCCGTCATCGTCAACCTCGCCGCCGAATACGACGCCACCGAGCACGTCTCGGTGTTCGGGCGCGTCGACAACCTGTTCGACGAGGATTTCGAGAACCCGGTGGGGTTCCTCACCCCCGGCCTCAGCGCCTTCGGCGGGCTCAGGGTCAGGCTTTGAGGCGCGTCGCCCTCATGGCCGCGGCGGTCGCGATCGCGGTCGCCGCCGCGCCCTCGGCCGCGCATGAGCCGCCGCGGCGCGTGGTGTCGCTCAACATGTGCACCGACGAACTCGTCCTGCGGCTCGCGGCCCCGGGGCAGGTCGCATCGGTCACGTGGCTGTCGCATGACCCGCGCAACGCCAACATGGCGCAGGCGGCGGCGGCGCTGCCGGCCAATCACGGACTGGCCGAGCAGGTGATGTCCCACCGGCCCGACCTCGTCATCGCGGGCGCCGCCACCACGCGGCCGACGGTGCAGATCCTGCGCCGCGCGGGCATCCCCGTGGCGGAGTTCGGCGCGCCGACCGGCATGGCGGGCGTCCGGGCCCAGATCCGCGAGATGGCGACGCTGCTCGGCGCACCCGGCCGCGGCGCCGAACTGATCGCGGCGATGGACCGCAGGCTCGCCGCGGTCCGGCCCATCGATCACGGCCCGCGCCCGCGGGCGGTGGTGCTGCGGCCCAGCGGCTTCACGGTGGGCCGCGGCTCGCTGGTGGACGAAGTCCTCGCCGCCGCCGGTCTCGACAATCTCGCGGCGGAGCTCGGCATCGACAGCTACGGCCAGCTTGCGCTGGAGAGCGTCGCGCTCGGACAGGCGGACGTGCTGGTCCTGGACACCGCGCCGGATGCTCCCCCCTCCCTTGCCCACGAGGTCCTGTCCCATCCGGTGCTCAGGGCCCTCGCGGACCGGGTCGCCATCGTGCAGATCCCGTCCCGGCTGTGGAACTGCGGCGGTCCGGCCGTCGTGGACGCCGTGGAGCGTCTGGCGGCGGCGCGGGCGGCCGGGCCGTGATCGCCCCCATGTCCCATCGCACGCTCATCGCCGCGCTGGCCGCCGGCGCCGCCGCCATGACGGCCGCCTCGATCACGGTCGGCTATGCCCCGCTCGACCTGCCGGCGGCGTTCGCGGACCTGGTGGCGGGCCGCGACAGCGTCGAAGCGCTGGTTCTCGCGGAGCTGCGCATCCCGCGCGCCGTGCTCGGCGGCCTCGTGGGGTTCAGCCTCGGCCTGGCCGGCGCGGCCATGCAGGGCCTGCTGCGCAACCCGCTGGCGGAGCCCGGGCTGCTCGGCGTGTCAGGCGCGGCGGCGTTCGGCGCTGTGACGGTGTTCTATTCGGGGCTGGCCGGCGCATTCGCGCTGGCGCTTCCGCTCGGCGGCATCGCGGGCGCGCTGGTGGCGGCGGCCCTGCTGCTCGGCGCGGTCGGCGGCGGTGCGGGAACCATGACGCTGATCCTCGCCGGCGTGGCGGTGAACAGCTTTGCCGGCGCCATGACCTCGCTTGCCCTCAATCTCGCGCCGAACCCGTTTGCGGCGCTGGAGATCGTGTTCTGGCTCATGGGGTCGCTGGCCGACCGCAGCATGACCCATGTCTGGCTGGCGGCGCCGCTCATGGCCGCGGGCTGGCTCATGCTGCTGGGGGCCGGGCCGGCGCTGGACGCGCTCTCGCTCGGCGAGGACACCGCGCAGAGCCTGGGTTTCGAGCTCGGCCGGCTGCACGCCCGGATCGTCGGCGGCGCGGCGCTCGCCGTCGGCAGCGCCGTGGCGGTGACCGGGGCCATCGGCTTCGTCGGACTGGTGGTCCCGCATCTGCTGCGGCCTCTGGTGGGCCACATGCCGGGCAGGCTCCTGCTCGCCAGCGGCCTGGGCGGCGCGATCCTCACGCTCGCCGCCGACACCGCGCTGCGCCTGGCGCCGATCCGCCCGGAGCTGAAGCTCGGCGTCGTCACCGCGCTGATCGGCGCGCCGTTCCTGTTCAGCCTGATCTGGCGGCTGCGGCGGGAGGCGAACTGATGCACATCCAGGCCACCGGCGTGACGCTGGAGCTCGGCGGACGCCGGGTGCTGCACGGAGCCGACTTCTCGCTTGCGCCCGGCGAGCTCGTCGGCCTGATCGGCGCCAACGGCGCGGGCAAGACGAGCCTGCTGCGCGTGCTCGCAAATCTGGCCCGGCCCGCGTCCGGATCGGTTCGCTATGACGGCCGCACGGCCGTGGAGACGGGGCGCAAGCACCTTGCGCGCCGGGTCGCCTATCTGGCCCAGGGCGGGGGCCTGCAATGGCGCATGCGGGCGCAGACGGTCGTCGCGCTCGGCCGGCTGCCGCATCTGGGCCGTGTCGCCGACCTGCCGGAGGCCGACCGCCGGGCGGTGGATCGCGCCATGTCCGCCACCGGCGCGGCCGCCTTCGCCGGCCGGACGCTGGACACGCTGTCGGGCGGCGAGCGGGCGCGCGTGCTGCTCGCCCGGGCGCTGGCGGTGGAGGCGGAGGCTTTGCTGGCCGACGAGCCGCTGGCCGCCCTCGACCCCCGCCACCAGCTGGAGATGCTCGCCCTGCTGCGCCGGACGGCGGCGGACGGTGCCGGGGTCGTGTGCGTGCTGCACGACCTGACGCTCGCCGGCCGCTTCTGCGACCGGCTCGTTCTGCTGCACGAGGGCCGGGTGTTGCGCGACGGCCCGCCCGGCGAGGTGCTGGCCGACGGGCCGCTCGCGCAGGCCTTCGGCGTGCGCGCCGCGCGCGGAACGCGGGAGGGCGCGGCCTACGTCCTTCCCTGGGAGCCGATCGAGACAGGGGACATCGCAGGACCATGAGCACTTCGGACGTCGCGGCCTTCGTCCGCGCGCAGCTTGCGGACGCCACCACGCAATGGAACCTCGGCAGCTTCGGCGTCGTCGCCGAGTTCATGCGCGACGCCGACGAGCCCGCCGACATGCGGACGGACGGTCTGGCGGTCGCCACCGCCCGCGGCGCCATCGGCTTCTCGTCGCTGAAGGGCGTCCGCCCGTTCGCATCGGAGACCGCCGGCCCCACGGGCTGGAACCACCGTGTGGCGCTGTGCCTTCCGGCCGCCGACGCCCGGATGTCGCGGCGGCGCGCGCTGACCGAGCTGGGGCCGGACGCGGATGCGCTGCGCGCCATCGACCGCGGCGCCGTCCTGTTCGACCTCGGGCTCGGCTGCTTCCAGGTCGATGCCTGCATCCGGACCGCCGACGCCGCCCTCGTCGACCTGCTGCGGACGCATGCGGGACGGCCGCTGATGGCGGCCGGCAATCCCGCCATGGGAGCCATCCTGGATGCGGGCCCGCACCGCGTCTTCATCGCCCGCATGGCGCGCTGCGAGGTCTACCAGCCCATACCCGCAGCCGACGGCCGCAGCCCCGCCGGTCCGCATACCCACGTGCTTCCGAAGCTCCTCGCCCATGGCCGCACCCACGCGGCCAACGAACCGGCGCCCGACGGCCTGATCCCCTGCGTCAAGGCGGTGCCGGCCCATCCGGCGAAGGACGCCATGGGACGGCCGAGGTTGTGGAACGAGCCCGCCCACATCGCATTCCAGGCCTTGCTGGAACGGTTCGGCGACCGGGACGCGATGGCCGTGAAGCGACGGCCCGCCGGCGCGGACGAGGACAGTGACGGCGAGGCGGGCGCCGGCCGCTGGCGCCGGATGGCGGCCAAGGTCGCGCGCATGCAGGCCGCCGCCCGCGGACGGTGACAGGCAGTCCGCCACGCCGGCCTGTCGGACCGGAATACAATGGAATTATTCCAATTACAGACTATATCGAGAAGTTGATCGAATAAATATATGCTGTTACATGCCGCACAGCATCTATGTATATCCTTTATGGAATTTTCTACTTGAAGGAGACCGGATCGATGGCTTTGAGAGTTGCGCTGGCACTGGCGGCCGCCCTGATCCCCGCAGCGGCGTGGGCCCAGCAGCCGGCGGCCCCCGCCCAGCGGATCGGAGTCGAGCTCAACAGGCTGGAGGACAGCGACGGCGGTTGCCGCATCTACATGGTGTTCTCCAATCCGTCGGCCGATGCGCTGTCGTCGCTGAAGCTGGAACTGATCAGCTTCGATCCCGCGGGCGTCATCAACCGCCGCCTGCTGGTGGAGGGCGGTCCGCTGTCCGCCGACAAGACCGTCGTGAAGCTGTTCGCCATGAGCGACGTCGCCTGCGGCGAGATCGACCGCATCCTGCTCAACGACGTCCCCTCCTGCGAGGGCGGCGGCGGACCGCTTCCGGACTGCCTCTCCAGGCTCGACATCAGTTCGCGCGCCGACGCCGCGTTCGTGAAATAGGAGCGCGTCGTGCTGGGCGCCGGACCGGAGGGGCTCTTGGAGACCGCGCGCCGGCTGCTGGAAGCCGGCGGCCCGGTGGTCGCGATCCTGGCCGCCATGTCGGTCCTGGCGACCACCATCGTGCTGGCCAAGCTCATGG
>JAEWEX010000028.1 GCA_023389135.1 Pseudomonadota bacterium
GGCCATCACCGTGCCGGGTGCCGCGCTGTGGAAGACCTATGGCGACCTGTTCATCTACTCCAATGTCGGCGGGGTGATCCTGGGCGCCATGGTGATCTCGGGGGCGTGGTTCGCCGGCCGCCGCTTCGAGGGTCCCGAGCGGGCGATCGAGGACGGGCTGCGCCGCGGCGAGTTCATCCCGTACTACCAGCCGGTGATCGACCTGCGCAGCGGCCGACTGATCGGCTGCGAGGCGCTGGTGCGGTGGCGGCATGCCGACGGCCGCATCGAGGCGCCTGGTGGGTTCATCGGCCGGGCAGAGGCCAGCGGCCTGGTGTTCGAGATGACGCGCGCGGTCATGCGCCAGGCGCGCCGTGACCTGGAGCAGCTCTATGCCGTGCGGCCCGGGCTGAAAGTGTCCTTCAATCTGATCGCCGGGCATTTCGACACCAGCGACATCGTCTCCGACATCGGCCGCATTTTCGACGGCTCCGGTATCCGGCCCGGCCAGATCGTGCTGGAGATCACCGAGCGTGCGCCGCTGCCCAACATGGCGCGCGCGCGGGTGGTGATCGCCAAGCTCCAGGACTACGGCGCGCAGGTGGCCCTGGACGACGTCGGGACCGGCCATGGCGGTCTGTCCTACCTTCTCAAGCTCGGCGTCGACCAGATGAAGATCGACAAGATGTTCATCGACGCCATCGGCACCGACCGCTACTCGGCCACGATCATCGATTCGCTGGTCCACCTGGCAGGCGAGATGTCCATGGACCTGGTGGCCGAGGGCGTGGAGACCATCGAACAGGCTGAGTATCTGCGCGAGAAGGGCATTTTCGCCGCTCAGGGCTTCCTGTTCGCACCGGCGCTTCCGGCCGGCTCGTTCCTGACGCTTGCGGAAAGCCTCGCCCCGGCGGCAGCCGGCGCGGACCATGCGGTGCCGCGCGCTCTGGCAGGCTGAGAAAGTCAGCAGATCGACCCCTTTCCGACTGGCGGCGCAGGCGGGCGCGCTTGTCCGCGCCGGCGCCTGCCATATCTCCCGCCCCATGGGTGCGGAGGAGGGGTCGTGTTCGGATTGAGATGGGCCGCGGGCCAGTGGGACCGGCCCGTCTGGGTGATCTGCGAGCGGACCGACCGGTCGTTCTGGGCCGAGCCGGTCAATGCCGCGTCGACCTTCGCTTTTGTCCTCGTGGCGGCGCTGCTGCTGCTGCGGTGGCGGCGCGCCGGCGGGGGCGACCCGGCGGTTCCCGTGCTGATCGCGCTGGTGGTGGCCATCGGCGCAGGCAGCTTCGCCTTCCACACGCTGGCCACGCGCGGCGCGCTGGTGGCTGACCGACTGCCGATCATGGTGTTCGCGGTGGTCTACGCCATGGTGGCGCTGCGACGGCTGGTGGCGCTGCCCTGGCTCGGCGCCATCGCCGTCGCGGGCCTGTTCCTCTGGGTGGCGCAATCCTGGGCGGCGGCGACGCCGTGGCATGTCATGAACGGCTATGCCCGCCACTTGCCCGCGATCGGCATCGTCGCCACGGTGGCCCTGGCGACGCTGGTGCGGGCGTGGGCGACGGACCAACCCCTGCGCGCTCGCGCGCTCGGAGCCAGCGGGTTGAAGCTCGTGGCCGCGGCGGGATTCATCGGCCTCGGAATATGGGCGGGCGCAAACGACCGTCCCTACTGCCCGACGACGGCGTTCGGTCTCCATCCCTTCTGGCATCTCAGCGCCGCGGTTGCGGTCGGTCTGCTGGTCGATGCCGTGATCGGCCAGGGCCGCTATTCCCGCGCCCGGCTTGTCGCGCGCGAGGCGGCATGAACTGGTCTGCACCGCTCGACTTCTACTGCGAGCGGACCGACGCGGCGTTCTGGTCGGAGCCGTTCAACGCTGCGACCAATGCCGCCTTCCTGGTGGCGGCTGCGTTGGCGTTCCGGCGATGGCGGGCGGCGGGGGGAGGCGATCCCGCCGTGCTCGCGCTGATCTGCGTGGTGGTCGCGGTGGGCATAGGCAGCTTCCTGTTCCATACAGTGGCGACCCGCTGGGCGCTCTATGCCGACGTGGTTCCGATCCAGCTCTTCATCGTCGGCTACTTCCTGCTTGCGGTCCGGCGCTTCGCGGGGCTCGGGCGCTGGACCGGGCTCGCCGCCACCGCGGCATTCCTGTTGCTGGCGCGCGAGCTGCCGGGGTTGACTCCGTCCTGGCTGCGCGGCGGCAGCGGCTATCTGGGCGGCCTCGTGGCGCTGTTCGGCCTCGGCAGCCTTTTGGCGGCAGAGATCGGCCGTGGTCCCCCGGCCGGCCTGTCCGCAGATGCGCAGCGCGCGGCCGGCCTGTCGCTGATCGTCACCGGGGTCGTTTTTCTGGCCTCCCTCACGGCCCGCAGCTTCGACCTCCAGGCCTGCCGCTACCTGTTCACGGGAACCCATCCGGTGTGGCATATTCTCAACGCGGTGGTTCTTTATCGTCTTCTCGCACTTGCAACCGGAACCCGGGCCGTAAAGCGTGCGTTCACCGCGCGCCGCGAACTGTGATGTGCGTCACTTGCGTCACGCCGCGCCGCATGGATCATTGCAACTGAAATTCCATCGACTCGACGGGGAGATACCCATGAAGAAAATGCTTGCCGTGGCCGCTCTCGGCCTTGCTCTCGCCGGTTGCGCGACCGAGCGTGACAATCGCGCGCTAGTCGGCGGCGCCCTGGGCGCCGGCACCGGCGCCATCATCGGCGCTGCGGCGACCGGAACGGCAGGCGGCGCCGCCGTCGGCGGCGTTCTGGGCGGCGCGGCGGGCGCCATCATCGGCGGCTCGACGGCTCCGCGCGAGGGCTATTACTGGGATCGTGGCGCCTGCTACTACCAGTATCCGAGCGGCGCGACGCGCCGGGTGTCGCGCGGCTATTGCCGCTGATCTGTCGCGACCTGATCGATCAAGGACGGGCGGCCATTCGGTCGCCCGTTTCCGTTCCGGCAGACTATTCGGGGGGCATCCAGCCGTCCGCGCCCAGCTTCTGCTGCGGCCGGAAGCGGGCCTTGTAGGCCATCTTGGTCGAGCCCTCGACCAGATAGCCGAGATAGAGATATGGCAGGCCGAGCTTCCTGCACCGCTCGACATGATCGAGAATCATGAGCGTGCCGAGGCTTCGCTCCATCTCCTCAGTGTCGTAGAACGCGTAGACCAGCGACAGGCCGTCCGCCAGCCGGTCCACCAGCGCCATGGCCACCAGCGGCCCGGCACCGCGGCCGTTGATGGCGGTATCCGGGCCGCGGCGCCGGTATTCCACCAGGCTGGTGCGGACGTGGCTGTCCTCCACCATCATGGCATAGTCCAGCACGGTCATGTCCGCCA
>JAEWEX010000063.1 GCA_023389135.1 Pseudomonadota bacterium
AACCTGATCGGCATGGGCGTGCTGCCCCTGCAGTTCCTGGAAGGGCAGGACCGCAAGACCCTGAAGCTCGACGGCTCGGAGCGGTTCGACGTCGCCGGCCTCGAATCGGGGCTCGCGCCGCGCCAGAGGCTCAGGACCACCATCACCCGGGCGGACGGCCGGCGCGACACCATCGAGCTGCTGTGCCGGCTCGACACGCTGGTCGAGCTGGACTACTGGCGCAATGGCGGCATCCTGCACTATGTGGCCCGCCAGACGCTGGGGAACGCCTGATGCGCCAGCGCCGCCTTCCGGTCGTGTTCATGCGTGGCGGCACCAGCAAGGCGCTGGTGTTCCACGAGCGCGACCTGCCCGCGGGAGATCGGCTCAGGGACGCGATCTTCCTGGCCGCCATGGGCAGCCCCGACCCGACGCTGCGGCAGCTCGACGGCATGGGCGGCGGCGTGTCGTCACTGTCGAAGGTGTGCATCATCGCCCCGTCGAGCCGGGCGGACGCCGACATCGACTACACCTTCGCCCAGATCGGCGTGCGGGACGCCGACGTCGACTACACCGCCAATTGCGGGAACATGTCCTCCGCCATGGGGCCGTTCGCGGTGGAGGAGGGGCTGGTGACGCCCGAGGGCGGCGCCGCCACCGTGCGCATCTACAACACCAACACCCGCAAGCTCATCACATCGAGCTTCGCCGTGGCCGATGGCGTCCCCGTGGTCGAGGGCGATTTCGTCAATCCCGGCGTGGCGGGGCAGGGCGCGCCCATCCGCCTCGACTTCCACGACCCGGGCGGGGCGGCGACCGGGCGGCTGCTGCCCACCGGCCGTCCGGCGGACGTGTTCGAGCATGCGGACCTGCCCGGCCCGGTCCGCGTCTCCATGGTGGATGCGACCAATCCCTGCGTGTTCGTGTCGGCGGCGGATCTCGGGGCGACGGGGCACGAAAGCGCGGCGGCGATCGATGCCGATGCCGGGCTGATGGAGCGGCTCGAACTGGTGCGGCGGCTGGCCTGCGTCGCCATGGGGCTCGCGCCCGACCTCGCCGCCGCCGCCGGTGTCCGGGCGCTGCCCAAGGTGGCGCTGGTGGCCCCCGCCCGCGACTACAGGCTGGCGTCCGGCGACGCGGTGCCGGCCGGCGGCTACGACGTCGCGGTGCGGATGATCTCCATGGGCCAGGCGCACCGCGCCATCCCGCTGACGGGGGCCATGTGCACGGCCGTCGCCGCCGAGATCGCCGGCAGCACCGTCCACGACGCCCGCGCCGGCGCGCAGCGGCGGGCGGACGGCAGTTTCCTGATCGGCCATTCCTCCGGCCTCAGGCCCGTCGCCGCCGACGTCGCGTCGGAGGGCAACGGCTGGGCGGCGCGCAGCGTCACGGTGTTCGCGACCGCGCGCCGGCTGATGGAGGGCAACATCCTGGTGCCGGCCGCCACCGGGCTGTGAGGCCGCGCTCCGGACAAGAAAAAGGCCCGGCGGTTTCCCGCCGGGCCCTTCCCAGTCGATCAGAAGCGGCGCTTCAGAGCGCCTGCAGCTGGGCGGCCTTGGTCTTGCCGCGCTCGCTGATGACTTCGTAGCTCACCTTCTGGCCCTCGGAGAGGGAGAAGATGCCGGCCGCCTCGAGAGCGGTGGCGTGGACGAACACGTCCGGACCGCCGGCTTCCGGCTGAATGAACCCGAAACCCTTCTGGGAATTGTAGAACTTCACGACGCCTGTAGCCATGATGGCCTCCTATGTCATTGCTGCTGCGCGGGATCGCGCAGCTTGGCTCAATCGAAATTCTGGGTGACCTGAAAAGCGCAGCCCAAAAGTCCGGGAAGCGATGACGAGGGCAGGCCGAAAATCTGATTGAAACCCAGTCCAGGCAGTCCGGCCGTTCGTCAGTCGGCCGGGGGGAAGAAAGGGCCGGAGTACATCCGTCCTGACCCTCTCACAGCGGCGATCCCGAAGACGAACCGGAAACGCGGCAGCCCGTTGCATGCTGGCTGGGTGAGCGTGAGGTAGAGTGCGGGGGTGCGAAAGTCAAGGACGACCCGGAATTTCCCGCAGGTCAGCCGGCGCTGAACAGCGGGAAGCTGACGCCCAGCGCCCAGGCAAGGCACAGGCCGAGGCCGATTCCCGCGGCGAGCGGTCCGCTGCGCCGCCCGACCCACCGGCCCATCAGCCCGTGGACCAGGAAGAACAGCAGCAGCACCGGCAGGACGATGAAGACGAACATCAGCCGCTCCGGATCCAGCGCCGCGGCGGCGGCGAGCGACAGGAAGATGCAGGCCCGCGCCACGATGCGCCGCCACCAGGCGGCGCGCCCGGCTTCAGTCAGGTAGCTGTCCGCGACCATGAAGGGCAGGGTGCCGATGGCGAGCAGCGCGACGATGACGAGCCGCTCCGCGCCGGGCGCGAAGCTCGCCGCGTAGCGGTCCATGGCCAGCCCGAACACGACGACGCCCCAGACGACCAGCAGCGCCACGGCGGCGGCCGACGGCGCATGCAGCCAATCCCGCCGCCACGGCCGCAGCAGCGCAAGCTGGACCGCGCCATAGAGCGCCAGGTGGACCAGCAGGTAGTCGGCCACCATCACCGGCAGGAACGGCACGTAG
>JAEWEX010000075.1 GCA_023389135.1 Pseudomonadota bacterium
ATCTTCCGCCTGTTGAAGGAGCGTGGCGCCGAGGACATGATCGTGGTGGCCGGCGGCGTCATGCCCGACGAGGACGTCGAGGAACTCAAGAGGCTCGGCGTCAGCGAGGTCATGCTGCAGGACACTCCGCCCCAGGCCATCATCGATACGCTGCGCCGCCTCGTCGCCGAGCGCGGCGTGCGCTGAGGGCGACGGCCGGTGCCGGCGCCCGCGATCTCCGACGCCAGCGCCGCCGCCCATGTGGCGCGCGCCCTGAAGGCCCACGGCGTCGCGCGCGTGTTCGGGCTGTGCGGCGGCCACATCATGCCGCTGTGGATGCGCATCGATGGCGAAGGCATTGAGATCGTTGGCGTTCGCGACGAGCGCGCGGCGGTCCACATGGCGCAGGCCCATGCCGAGGTGACGGGCGGACTGGGCGTCGCGCTGGTCACGGCGGGGCCCGGCGTCACCAACGCCATGACCGGAATCGCCAATGCCGACATGTCCAGGACACCTGTCCTGATCCTGTCGGGATGTCCACCCACGGCGCAGGAGGGACGCGGCGCGCTCCAGGACATGGACCACGCCAGGCTGGTGGCCCCCGTGGCCCGCTACGCCCGCACGGTGCGCGACCCGTCGCTGGCGCCCGCCGCCCTGGCGGAGGCCATCGCCTGCGCCCTGGGCGAGGGCGGCGCGCCCGGTCCGGCATTTCTCGACATGCCGACGGACATGTCGAGGGCCGAAATCCCCGCGGCCATGGCGCAGATGCCGCGTCAGCGCCGGCAACGCGCGCTGCCCGACCCGGCCTGCGTGGCCGAGGCGGTCGGGCTGCTGTGGGCGGCAGAGCGCCCGCTGGTGATCTCCGGCCGCGGCGCACGGCGCGCGGGGCCGACGCTGGCCGCCCTGCTCGACCGCCTCGGCGCGGTCCACCTCGACACCGGCGAGAGCCGCGGCCTGGTCGCGGACGACCACCCCTCCACGGTCGCCAGCCTGCGCGGGCGCGTCATGGGCGAGGCCGACCTCGTGGTGACGGTCGGCCGCCGGCTCGACTTCCAGCTCGGCTACGGCTCGCCCGCGATCTTCCCCAAGGCGCGCTTCGTGCGCATCGCCGACATCCCCGGGGAGCTGCGCGACAACCGGCAGGGCGACGCCGCGATCCTCGCCGATTGCGGCGCGGCGCTGGAGGCGATCCTCGCCGCCGCCGGAAACCGCGAGCCGGCCTGCGACCGCGGCTGGCGCGACGGGCTGCATGCGGAGCACCTGGCGCGCACGGAAAGGCACGCCGCCGCCATGGCCGCGGCGCCGGACGGCGCCGACGGGCGCATGCATCCCAACCGGCTGATCGCCGCGCTGCGTGACGGGCTGCCCCCCGACGCGATCGTCGTGGTCGACGGCGGCGATTTCCTCGCCTTCGCCCGGGTCGGGCTGTCGGCGCCCACCATGCTCGATCCCGGCCCGTTCGGCTGCATCGGCGTCGGCGTGCCCTACGGCGTCGCAGCGGCGCTGGCCTGCCCCGGCCGGCCGGTGCTGGTGGCCACCGGCGACGGCGCCTTCGGCTTCAACGCCATGGAGCTCGACACCGCCGCGCGCCATGGCGCGAAGGCGGTGTTCGTGGTGGCCAACAACGGCGCCTGGCAGATCGAGGTCCACGACCAGAGGGAAGGCTATGGCCGCGTGGTCGGCACCCGGCTCGCCGACGCCGACCACGCCGCCATGGCCCGCGGGCTCGGCCTGCATGCCGAGCGCGTCGAGCGGGCCGACGACCTTCCCGCGGCGATCGTGCGCGCCTTCGCCAATGCGCCGGCGCTGATCGACGTGGCGGTGACGACCGACGCCGTCTCCTCCGACGGCAGGGCCGGCCTCGCCTGGGTGCCGGACCTGCAGCCGCTGGCCGCCTGGGACGAGGCCGAGCGCGCCTGGCGCGCCGGCCGGTGACGACAACGAGAACCATGCACTGGGAGACGCACGATGGAATCCTGGTCCTTCCCGCCTTCCTATGACGACGGCTACTTCCCGCCAACAGGGCAGAAGCACTGGTTCCCGGTCCGCGAGACCATGCACCCCGCCGACCGCGAGAAGTCGATCCTGGAGCGGCTGCGGCAGGTCTGCGGCTATGCGTGGGAGACCTCGCCGTTCTACCGCATGAAATGGGAGGAGGCGGGCTTCCATCCCGACCAGCTGCGCTCGCTGGAGGATTTCGAGGACCGCGTCCCCGTGGTGAAGAAGCCCGACCTGCGCGCGGCCCAGGCGCGCAAGCCGCCGTTCGGCGACTATGTCTGCGTGCCGGACGATGAGATCTTCCACATCCACGGCACCAGCGGCACCACCGGCCGGCCCACCGCCTTCGCCATCGGCCGCGGCGACTGGAACGCCATCGCCAACGCCCATGCCCGCATCATGTGGGCCATGGGCTTCCGGCCCGGCGACACCGTCTGCGTCGCCGCGATCTTCTCGCTCTATCTCGGCAGCTGGGGCGCGCTCGCCGGCGCCGAGCGGCTGCGCGCAAGGGCGTTCCCCTTCGGGGCCGGCGCGCCGGGCATGTCGGCGCGCTGCGCGCAATGGCTCGACATCGTGAAGCCGAAGGGCTTCTACGGCACGCCGACCTATGCGCTGCATCTGGCCAAGGTCGCCCGCGACGAGGGGCTCGACCCGCAGAACTTCGGGCTGGAGACCATGTTCTTCTCCGGCGAACCCGGCGCCTCGGTCCCGGCGGTGCGCGACCGCATTTCCGAGGCGTTCGGCGCGCGCGTCATCGATTGCGGCTCCATGGCGGAGATGACGCCGTTCATGAACGTGTCCGGCACCGCCGAGACCGACGGCATGCTGTGCTGGCAGGACGTCATCTACACCGAGGTGTGCGACCCGGCGACCATGCGCCGGGTGCCCTACGGCCGCCGCGGCACGCCGGTCTACACCCACCTGGAGCGCACCTCGCAGCCCATGATCCGGCTCGCCTCCGGCGACCTGACGCTGTGGGAGGACGGGCCGAACCCGTGCGGGCGCACCTATCCGCGCCTGCCCAACGGCGTGTTCGGCCGCATCGACGACATGTTCACGATCCGCGGCGAGAACATCTATCCCAGCGAGATCGACGACGCGCTCAACGCCACCCCCGGCTATGGCGGCGAGCACCGCATCGTCATCACCCGCGAGGCGGCCATGGACGAGCTGGTGCTCCGCGTGGAGCCGGACGCCGCCACCCTCGACGCCGGCCCCGCCGCCGTGGAAGCCTACCGCCAGGATGTCGGCCGCCGCCTCAACAAGGTGCTCGGCATCCGCGCCATCGTGGAGGTGGTCGAGCCCGGCTCGATCCCGCGCACGGATTTCAAGGCGCGCCGCGTGGTGGACGACCGTGCCGTGTTCCGCGACCTGCGCGCCCAGCTGGAAGGAACATCGGGCGCATGAGCCGTTACGTCGCCTCCGCCGACCTGCTCCAACGCGTGCTGGCGGGCCAGACCGCCGCCATCAGCCGCATGATCTCGCGGGCCGAGGCGGGCATCGAGGAGGCGCGTCCGGCGCTGGCGGAAATCTACCGCCGGGCCGGGAAGGCCCATGTCATCGGGCTGACCGGGGTGCCGGGCAGCGGCAAGTCGACCCTGGTCGCGCGCCTGACGCGGCTGCTGCGCGACCAGGGCCGCAAGGTCGCCATCGTGGCGGTCGACCCGTCCAGCCCCTATTCCGGCGGCGCCATCCTGGGCGACCGCATCCGCATGGGCGAGCTCGTCACCGATCCCGGCGTGTTCATCCGCTCCATGGCGACCCGCGGCGCCATGGGCGGCATGGCGCGCGCCGCGCTGGACGCCGTGGACGTGCTGGATGTCGGCGGCTTCGACACCATCGTCATCGAGACGGTGGGCGTCGGCCAGGACGAGGTCGAGATCGCGCGCGCCTCCGACACCACCGTGGTGGTCTCCGCGCCGGGCCTCGGCGACGAGGTGCAGGCCATCAAGGCCGGCATCCTGGAGATCGCGGACGTCCACGTGGTCTCCAAATGCGACCGCAGCGACGCCAACCGCACCCTGACCGACCTGAAGCAGATGCTGGCGCTCGGCACCATCACCGCCGAGCGCGCCGAGTGGCAGATCCCCGTGCTCGGCCTGTCCTCGGTCTCCGGCGAGGGCTTCGACGGGCTGGTGGAGACGCTGGACCGTCACCGCGCCCTGTCCGGCGACAGCGCGTTCGGCCACAGGCGGCGGGCGCGCATCGCGGCCTTCCGGCTGGAGAAGACCGCCGAGACCATCCTGATCCAGCGCTTCAAGGCCGCGAGCGCGGACCTCGCTCCGGAGCTTGCCCGCCGCCTCGCGGAGCGCGACGGCGATCCCTATTCGCTGGCGAGCGATCTCGTCCGCGCAGCCCTGAGCAAGGAGTTCGACCATGAACGTCCATGACAAGGATCCCATCGGCCGCATGATGCGCGAGGTCGCCGACTGGGAGGCGAACGAACTCGCCGCCTTCCTGAAGAAGGCGCCCGAGCGCCGCGAGGCGTTCTTCACCATCGGCGACTTCCCGGTGAAGCGGGTCTACACCGCGGCCGACGTCGCCGACACGCCGCTGGAGGACATCGGCCTGCCGGGCCGCTACCCCTTCACCCGCGGCCCCTACCCGACCATGTATCGCGGCCGCACCTGGACCATGCGCCAGATCGCCGGCTTCGGCACCGGCGAGGACACCAACCGGCGCTTCAAGTATCTGATCGCGCAGGGCCAGACCGGCATCTCCACCGATTTCGACATGCCCACCCTCATGGGCTACGACAGCGACCATCCCATGAGCGAGGGCGAGGTCGGCCGCGAGGGCGTGGCCATCGACACGCTGGCCGACATGGAGGCGCTGTTCGACGGCATCGACCTGGAGAACATCTCGGTCTCCATGACGATCAACCCGTCCGCGTGGATCCTGCTCGCCATGTACGTCGCGCTCGCCGAGAAGCGCGGGCTCGACAAGGACCGGCTGTCGGGCACCGTCCAGGCCGACATCCTCAAGGAGTTCATGGCGCAGAAGGAGTTCATCTACCCGATCGGACCCTCGGTCCGGCTGGTGCGCGACTGCATCACCTATTCGGCGGAGAACCTGAAGCGCTACAACCCCATCAACATCTCCGGCTACCACATCTCCGAAGCCGGCTCATCCCCGGTCCACGAGGCGGCGTTCACGCTCGCCAACCTCATCGTCTACGTCGAGGAGGTGATGAAGACCGGGATGGACGTGGACCGGTTCGCGCCCAGGCTCGCCTTCTTCTTCGTGTCGCAGGCCGACTTCTTCGAGGAGGTCGCCAAGTTCCGCGCGCTCCGGCGCTGCTACGCCAAGATCATGAAGGAGCGCTTCGGGGCGAAGAACCCCGACAGCATGCGGCTGAGATTCCACTGCCAGACGGCGGCGGCGACGCTGACCAAGCCGCAATACATGATCAACGTGGTGCGCACGACGCTGCAGGCGCTGTCGGCCGTGCTGGGCGGCTGCCAGTCGCTGCACACCAACGGCTTCGACGAGGCCTTCGCCATCCCCACCGAGGAGGCCATGAGGATGGCGCTGCGCACGCAGCAGATCATCGCCGACGAATCCCAGGTCACCAACGTCATCGACCCGCTGGGCGGCTCCTACTATGTCGAGGCGCTGACCACGGAGTACGAG
>JAEWEX010000192.1 GCA_023389135.1 Pseudomonadota bacterium
GTCCGCCACCACGCCATGGATGCGGGCCTGCACGGCGGCCGTCGCCTGCTGCAGCCGGTCCAGCGCCGCCTCGAAGGCGGCGCGGTCGAACGGCTCGGCCGCCGCGGCGCGGCGTGCGTCCTCGCGCGCCCCGCGCACCGCCTCGAAGCCGCGGCGCAAATCCGCTCGGGCCTCGCGCATGCCCTCGCCGATGCGATGGCGCGCCTCGCGCGGCAGCCGGCCGAGCACGCTCACCGCCGCGCGCTCCATGAAGCGCTCGGCCATGCGCGGCCCCGGCTCTGGCCCGAAGGCGCGGGCGGCGACGAAGCCGAAGCCGAACAGGTTGAGGCCCACCGACACCGCCAGCGCCGCGATCAGGCCGATCTTCCAGCCGCGCGACATCACATCTCTCCCAGTTCGAGCGTCCGGTCGTCGAGGCTGACGAACAGCGGATCGACATCCGCGGCGTCGTTGGTCACGACCCCGATCCAGGCGCCGACGCTGAACAGCGCCACGGCGCCGAGGGTCACCGCCGCAGCGGCGCGGGGGCGCCAGACCGCCGCCGCGACCTCCTGCGGCCGCCGACGCTCCAGCCCGGCCACCAGCCTGCCGAGCGCCGCGGCATCCATCCCCGCGACGGGCACCGACCGAAGCAGCGCCGCGTCCAGGCGCTGCGCGTCCCGCCACAGCGCCGCCGCCGCGATGTCGCGCTCCATGAGCGCGCGACCGGCGGCGCGGACATCGTCGGGCCAGCGCTCCAGCCCCGGACCGTGGCAGTCGAGGCAATCCCTGAACGTCTCGATGTCCATGGCTTCGATCTTCATGATCCACCACCTTCCCGCGCGTCCCGGCGGGCGCGCAACGTGCGGCGCGCCCTGACCAGCAGGGTTTCGACCGCACTCTCCGAGGTATCCATCAGCCGGGCGATCTCGCCGTTGGAATGCTCGCCGCCCGCCGCCAGCATCAAGGCCACGCGCTGGCGGGCGGGAAGCCGGCGCAGGTCTGCCATCACCACCGCCAGTTCGGCCCGCGCGCCGTGCGCGGCGTTGGTTCCGGGGCCGGGGTCTGGCGGATCGAAGCCTTCGGCGAAGGGCAGCCACCGCCTGATGCGCTCGCGGCGGATGCGGTCGATGGCGAGATTGACCACCACCCGGTGCAGCCAGGTGGAAAACCGCGCCTCCCCCGCCCGCCATCCGGCCGACACCCGCCAGACGCGCCAGAAGGCCTCCTGGACCACCTCCTCGGCGTCGGCGGCGATGCCGAGGGTGCGCGCCGCCAGCGCATGGGCGGCAGCCGCATGACGGCGAACGAGGCGGCCATAGGCCGCCTCGTCCCCCATGGCGACCCGCGCGATCAGCGCGTCGTCGCCGTCATCGGCCGTCTCCACCGCCATCAAGGCGAGGCCCCCCGCTGGCATCGCTGCGCCGCGTCAGGTGCGGTCTAGGCCGCCGCCGCGGCGCTCATCTCGGCGGTCGTCTCGGCGTTCCTCGCGACGCTCCTGGCGCCGTTCGCGGAACTCCTCGCGCATGGCCTCGCCCGCCTTGTCGAACTCCTCGCGCGTGATGCGGCCGTCGCCGTCCGCGTCGGCCTTGGCGAGGCGCTCCGGCATGTGGCCGACGAACTCCTCCTTGGAGATGCTGCCGTCGCCGTCGGCGTCCATGGCGCTCCAGCGCGCCTCGGCGCGGTCGCGCATGCGCGAGGCGTGGTCGCGGCCCTCGCCCCTGCCGGCGCGGCGCTCGAAGCGCGCCATGATGTCGGCCTTGAACTCCTCGAACTCCTCGCGGCTCACCGCATCGTCATTGTCGGCGTCCAGCATGTCGAACATGCGGTCGGCATGACGTCCCAGGCGCTCGGGGTCCATGCGGCCGCCGCCCATCCAGTGGCCGAAGCCGTGGCCATTGCCGTGCCGGGCGTGGTGACGGCCGCGCTCGCGGTCACCGCCGCGGCGGCCGTGCCAGTCGCCGCCACGACGGCCGTCGCGGCGCTCCATCCGGTCCTGCCGGCGCTCGGCGCGCTGCTCCGCCATGTCCTCGCGCTCGCCCTCGTCGATGACGTCGTCGTCATTGGGGTCCATGACGTCGAACATGCGCTCGCGTGCGGCCTCGATCTCGGCGGCCTCGATCACGCCGTCGCCATTGCGGTCGAGGCGCTCGAACATGCGCTCGCCCATGCCGCGCGGCCCCGGCTGGGCGTTGGCGCCGACGACCGAGGGCAGGCTGAGGGCGGCGACGAGCACGGTCAGGGACGCGCCGCGAAGGATCAGGGAACGGGAGGAACGGGACATCGAACAGTCTCCTCTTGGGGTCTCGATGCCCGTTACACGCCCGCACCGGCCGCTTCCCTGCGCCGCCGGCGCAAAAAAAAGTCAGCGGCCCTCGAACCGCGGCGGGCGCTTGTCGCGGAAGGCGGCGACGCCCTCGGCGAAATCGTGCGACCGCCCCAGCTCCGCCTGCAGGTCGCGCTCGCGGTCGAGCTGGGCGTCGAGGCCGACATCGAGGCCGGCCGCCAGCGCCTCCTTGGTCGCCCTGAGCGCGAGCCCCGCGCCGCCGGCGAGCCCCTCGGCGAAGGCGAGCGCCGCGTCGTGGAAGCCCTCGTCCTCCAGCACGCGATAGGCGAGGCCGGCACGCTCGGCCTCCTCGGCCGTCAGGCGGTCGCCGGTCAGCATCAGGGCGAGCGCGCACTTGTGTCCGACGATGCGCGGCAGCAGCCAGGTGCCGCCGGCATCCGGCATCAGGCCGATCCTGACGAAGGCCTGCTGGAAATAGGCGCTGCGGGCGGCGAGCACGATGTCGCAGGCCAGCGCCAGGTTGGCCCCCGCCCCCACCGCCGCGCCGTTGACCGCCGCCACGACCGGCTTGGGATAGCGCCACAGCCGCCGCACCAGCGGATTGTAGTCGCGGTCGAGGGCGCCGCCGACATCGGGTCGGCCGCTCGCATCCGGCGGCAGGCCCTCGGCCAGGTCGGCGCCGGCGCAGAATGCGCGTCCGGTCCCCGTCACCACCACCGCGCCGATGGCGGCGTCGGCCTCGAACCGGTCGAGCCCGTCGCGCAGGCCGGCGAACACCGCGGGCGTCAGGGCGTTCATGCGCGCGGCGCGGTCGATGCGGACGATGCCGACCCGGCCTGCGGTCTCGATGGCGACTTCGGTCATGCGGCCTGTCTCCCGTGGCATGGAAGGCTCGCACGGCGCGGGGCCGCGCTTCAACGGCCGGAGCACGCTGCTTAGGTCGCATGGGCCTGCCGCATGTCGTGCAAAACCCGCCGCGTGAGGGCGGCCTTAACGTTTCAGGCGCAATGTCGCCGCATCGGCATTCGGGGTTAAGAGACCGGCGATGACGGACGCCACGGCGCCGGGGCGCGCCAGCGGGGCGTCCGGCATGGAGCGCGAAAGCGCGGCAGTCTCCCAGACGGTGGAGGAACTGCGCGCACGCCTGACCCGCGAACTGGAGCGGGCGGGCGCGCCGGAGACCAACAGGCGCCGCCACGTCTCGCAGCACGTGCGCGAGGCGCGCGAGCGGCTGACGTCCACCACCGGCACGCGGCCCGCCTTCGACCTGGAGCTCGCCCGCATCTACGCCGCAAACCGGCGCGCGACCTCCATCGCGATCCTGGCGCTGGCGCTGTGCGTCGCATCGGTCGCCATGCTGTGGAGCGACCCTCTGATCGTCTCGGCATGGTTCACCTGCACCATCCTGGCGCTAGCCGTGATCCGGCGCATAGCCGACCGCTTCCTGCGCAAGGGCGGGGCCGAGGCCGGCATGGGCGCATGGTGGGCCCGCTTCACGATGGCGGAGCTCGCGCACGGCCTGTGCTGGGCGCTGATCGTCATCCACATCGCCCAGGTCGATCTCGACGCCGCCAAGGTGTTCGTCCTGTTCGTGATGCTGCTGATCGTGGCCATCAACACCATGATGTCCGCGACGCTGCCGGCGGCGGTCTATGCCGGCTCGCTGCCCGTCTCCGCCGCGGTGATCGGCTACTACGTGCTCAAGGGAGACGCGATCTCGACCTCGATCGCGCTGCTGGCGCCGTTCGCGCTGGCCTACTTCCTGGTGCTCAGCCGCCAGCTTTTCCAGAACGGGCTGATGATGCTGCGCTTCCGCGCCGAGAAGGACGCGCTGATCGTCGAGCTGGAGCAGGCCAAGGCCAATTCCGACGAGGCGCGGCGCCGGGCCGAGGAAGCCAATCTCGCCAAGTCACGCTTCCTCGCCACCATGAGCCACGAGCTGCGCACGCCGCTCAACGCCATCCTCGGCTTCTCGGAGGTGATGAAGAGCGAGGTGTTCGGCGCGCACGCGGTCGCGGCCTACAAGGACTATTCCGGCGACATCCATTCCTCCGGCGAGCACCTGCTGAACCTGATCAACGAGATCCTCGACCTGTCGCGCATCGAGGCCGGGCGCTACGAGCTGAACGAGCAGGCGGTCCATCTCGCCCACATCGTCGAGGAATCCCACCACCTGCTGAAGCTCCGCGCCAAGAACCGCGGCATCGCCATCCGCGAGGCGGTGGAGCCCGGGCTGCCGCCGGTGTGGGCGGACGAGCGCGCCATCCGTCAGGTGGCGCTGAACCTCCTGTCCAACGCCATAAAGTTCACGCCCCAGGGCGGCGAGATCGTCATGGGCGTGGCGCGCGGCGACGACGGCGGCGTGGTGCTGACGGTGCGCGACACCGGCCCGGGCATTCCCGCCGACGAGATCCCCACCGTGCTGTCCTCCTTCGGACAGGGCACGCTGGCGCTGAAGACCGCCGAGCAGGGCGCGGGGCTCGGCCTGCCCATCGTCAAGGGGCTGGTGGACCTCCACGGCGGCACGTTCGATCTGAGAAGCAAGCTGCGCGAGGGCACCGAGGCCATCGTGCAGCTGCCGGCGACGCGCGTCATGGCCGCCCTTCCCCCGGTGACGCAGGAACCGGCGGCGGCGATCACGCGCACCGGCTGACGCCCGCTGCGCCCTGTCATCCCGGACGGCGAAGCCGATCCGGGATCCAGGAACACGGGCGCAGCCGAGATAACCGGTGTTCCTGGATCCCGGCTCTCCGCCTCGCTCCGGCCGGGATGACACCGGCGCCGGCGTCTCACCCCCGCCCGGCGACCCCGGCCTGCGCGAACGTGGCCATGCCGGCATGGCACGATGCCGCGGCCTTGACGAGGCCCACGGCCAGCACCGCCCCGCTGGCCTCCCCCAGCCGCATGCCGAGGTCCAGCAGCGGCTCCTTGCCGAGGCGGGCGAGCAGCGCCCGGTGCGGCGCCTCCGCCGAGCAGTGCGCGGCGAGGCAGTGATCCAGCGCGGTGGCGTCCATGGCGTGCAGAACGGCCGCCGCGGCGCCCACGACATAGCCGTCCAGCAGCACCGGGATGCGCTGGTGCCGCGCGGCCAGGATGGCCCCGGCGATGGCCGCGATCTCGCGGCCGCCGACCCGGCGCAGCACCTCCAGCGGGTCCGACAGATGGCCGGAATGATGGGCCACCGCCGCACCCACCGTCTCGACCTTGCGGGCCAGCGCCTGATCGTCGACGCCGGTGCCGCGGCCCACCCAGTCCTGCGGCGCGCCGCCATAGAGGGCATGGCAGATGGCGGCGGCGACGGTGGTGTTGCCGATGCCCATCTCGCCCAGCGCCAGCAGGTCCGTGCCGCCGGCGATGGCCTCCATGCCGAAGGCCATGGTGGCGGCGCACTCCGCCTCGCCCAGCGCGTCGCCGGCGGTGAAGTCCGGCGTCGGCATGTCCAGCGCCAGGTCGAACACCTTCAGCCCAACGTCGTGGACGATGCAGAGCTGGTTCACCGCCGCGCCCCCGGCGGCGAAGTTCTCCAGCATCTGCCGCGTCACCGACTGCGGGAACGCCGAGACGCCGCGGTCCACGATGCCGTGATTGGCGGCGAAGATGGCCGCCAGCGGCCGGTCGACCCGCGGCGGATGGATGCCTTGCCAGGCGGCGAGCCAGCGGGCGATCTCCTCCAGCCGGCCGAGGCTGCCGGCGGGCTTGGTCAGTTCGGCGTCGCGGGCGCGCACCGCCGCCTCCGCGTCGGCATCGGGGCCCGGCATGGTGGCGATCAGGTGCCTGATGTCGTCGAAGGGCAGTCCGGTCGGCGCGCGGGGCTCGTCTCGCATGGGGCCTCGGGGGGTAGGACGGGCGGGGTCGGCGGTGCTATAGCCGCCCGCGGCCGTCGCCGGAAGGGCGGCGCGCGGCCGAATGCGGCTCATGGGCCGATCCAAGGCGCTCGCAAACCGATTCAGGTCGTTCGCGCACTGAATCAGGCCGGGGGCAGTGTCAGTGCGACCAGGGATGCCGGTTGAATGACGAACTTTGCAGCCGATGCAATGACTTGCCTGAGGTTCTACACGCGCGTGTCGTGGCCGCGGGCAAGCTTCGAGGAGACCGAGGCCGCCGCCGTCGACTTCACCCGCACCGCAAGGGCGGTGCCCGTGGCCGGCGCCGCCATCGGGCTCATGGGCGCGACCGCGGTCCTGCTGTTCGATGCGGCGGGCCTCGATCCGTTCCTCACCGCCGCGCTGGCGACGGCGGTCCTGATGGGCGTGACGGGCGCGCTGCACGAGGACGGGCTGTCGGACTTCCTCGACGGGCTCGGCGGTCGCGACACCGCGGCGCGGCTGGAGATCATGCGCGACAGCCGGCTCGGCGTGTTCGGCGGCGCGGGACTGATGCTGTCGATCCTGATCCGGGTCTCCGCGCTGGCGGCGGTGATCGGGTTCGGCGGCGCGGCGGCGGGCGGCGCGGCGCTGATCGCCTGCCACGCCGTGGCG
>JAEWEX010000237.1 GCA_023389135.1 Pseudomonadota bacterium
CCCCCGGGCACAGCGGCATGCGCCGCGCCGGGCACAAAAAAGGGGACGCCGCACTCGGGCGCCCCCTTGCATGTTCCCGAAGGAATGCCCCGCCGTCAGGCGGAATAGTACATGTCGAACTCGACCGGATGCGGGGTGTGCTCGAAGCGGATCACCTCCTGCATCTTCAGCTCGATATAGGCGTCGATCTGGTCGTCGGTGAACACGCCGCCCTTCTTCAGGTAGCCGCGGTCCTTGTCGAGGCAGCCGAGGGCCTCGCGCAGCGAGGCGCACACGGTCGGGATCTTCTTCAGCTCCTTCGGCGGCAGGTCGTACAGATCCTTGTCCATGGCCTGGCCCGGATCGATCTTGTTCTGGATGCCGTCGAGGCCGGCCATCAGCAGGGCCGCGAAGGCGAGGTAGGGGTTCGCGGTCGGATCGGGGAAGCGGACCTCGACGCGCTTGGCCTTCGGCGAGTTGGTCCACGGGATGCGGCAGGAGGCCGAGCGGTTGCGGGCGGAATACGCCAGCAATACCGGCGCCTCGAAGCCCGGGACCAGGCGCTTGTAGGAGTTGGTCGACGGGTTGGTGAAGGCGTTGATGGACTTGGCGTGCTTGATGATGCCGCCGATGTACCACAGGCACTCCTGCGACAGGCCGGCATAGCGGTCGCCGGCGAACACCGGCTTTCCGTTCTTCCAGATCGACTGGTGGCAGTGCATGCCCGAGCCGTTGTCGCCGTAGATCGGCTTCGGCATGAAGGTGGCGGTCTTGCCGTAGCTCGCGGCCACGTTGTGGATCGCGTACTTGTAGATCTGCAGGTGGTCGGCCATGGGCACGATCGGCTGGAACTTCAGGCCGAGCTCGTGCTGGGCGGAGGCCACCTCGTGATGGTGCTTCTCGACGACCGCGCCCATGGACGCCATGGCCGCCAGCATCTCGCCGCGCATGTCCTGGAGGCTGTCCACCGGGGGAACCGGGAAGTAGCCGCCCTTGGTGGGGACGCGGTGGCCCATGTTGCCGTTCTCGTACTCGGCGTCCGAGTTGGTCGGCAGTTCGGCGGCGTCGAGCTTGAAGCCGGTGTTGTAGGGCGTCGCCGCGAAGCGGACGTCGTCGAACACGAAGAACTCGGCCTCGGGGCCGAAATACACGGTGTCGCCGATGCCGGTGGACTTCAGGTAGGCCTCGGCCTTCTTCACGGTGCCGCGCGGATCGCGCTCATAGGCCTCGCCGGTGGTGGGCTCGAGCACGTCGCACACGACCGACAGCGTGGGGGCGGCGAAGAACGGATCGAGGCAGGCGCTGGACGGGTCCGGCATCAGCAACATGTCGGACTCGTTGATCGCCTTCCAGCCGGCGATGGACGAGCCGTCGAACATCTGGCCCTCTGCGAAGAACTCCTCGTCGACCATCGTGATGTCGAAGGTGACGTGCTGCCACTTGCCCCGGGGGTCGGTAAAGCGGAGGTCGACATACTTGACGTCGTTGTCCTTGATGTACTTCAGGACGTCCTTGGCGGTCTTCATTTAGCGTGGTCCTTTCGTGTGCACACGTTATTGCGTTCTGCGCGACTGGCGGCGTGGGGAACGCCGCGATCAGATCGCCTCGACCCCGGTCTCTCCGGTCCGGATCCGGATGGCTTCCTCGACGCCGGAGACGAAAATCTTGCCGTCGCCGATGCGCCCGGTCTGGGCGGCCTTGCGGATGGCGTCGACCGCGCGCTCCACCATGTCGTCGGCGAGCACGACCTCGATCTTCACCTTCGGCAGGAAGTCGACGACGTATTCGGCGCCGCGATAGAGTTCGGTGTGGCCCTTCTGGCGCCCGAAGCCCTTGGCCTCGGTCACCGTGATGCCCTGGACACCGACCTCCTGCAGCGCTTCCTTCACCTCGTCGAGCTTGAAGGGTTTGATGATGGCTTCGACCTTCTTCATTGCTCCAGCGTCTCCTCGGGCGGCACCGGGCGAAAGGCCCGGCGCGCCGACTGCGTGAAAGCAGCGAACGTGCCAACCTCGGGCCACCGGCGCAACCCGTTGAATTCAGAGGCCGTCTGGCCGCGTTGAACGGAATTATCCCATGTGACGCCGGGTTTGCTGCACGATAAAGAGGCAATATGCCTAAAAACTAGACGGCCGAACGGCGCGCCGGCCGGGGCGCGCGGGCGCTCAAGCGACATTCTTAGGCAGTTTTTCGCGGCCACCGGCGTGAGGGGAGGATGAAGGTGCTGGAATTGCTGACGCCCGGGGAGATGGCCCGCGCCGATTCCGGCGCGATCGCGGCTGGCACGGCGGGGCGCGTCCTGATGGCGCGGGCGGGCGCAGCGGTGGCGGACGCCGTGGTCGCGCGGTTTCCGAAGGCGCGGCGGATCGTCATCCTGTGCGGCCCCGGCAACAATGGCGGCGACGGCTATGTGGCGGCGGGAGACCTGGCCGCCACGGGCCGCCATGCAGTGGTGGCCCGCCTCGGCGCGCCGCGCCCCGGCAGCGACGCCGCGGCTGCAGCGGCCGAGTGGCGCGGTCCGCAGGTCGAGGCAGGCCCGGACGTCCTCGACGGCGCCGAGCTTGTGGTGGACGCCCTGTTCGGCGCCGGCCTCGCGCGGCCGCTGGAGGGCGCGGCGGCGGCGCTGGTGGAGGCGGTGAACCGTTCCGGGCTGCCCGTGGTGGCGGTGGACGTGCCGTCGGGCGTCGACGGCAGGACCGGCGCGGCGGACGGTGCGGCGGTCCGCGC
>JAEWEX010000352.1 GCA_023389135.1 Pseudomonadota bacterium
GGTAGGTCGGGCAGGTGGCGGTGCAGAATCCGCAATGGACGCAGGTGCGCAGTATCTTCTCCGATTCCGCGAGCTGCGGGTCGGCGGCCAGCCGTTCGGGTGCGAATGCGGTCTGCATGGGTCAGCCTCCCTGCCATTGGCGGATGGCGTCGACGGGGTACAGGAGCATGATGACGTTCAGGGTCAGGTTGTCGCGGATCGCGTAGCCGACGCCGATCTCCATGGCCAGCGCCATCAGGATGGTGACCACGACGGGAAGCCGCCACGCCAGCAGGAATCCCACCGCCATGGCGAGCATGTCTGCCACCGAGTTGATGACGCTGTCGCCGTAGTAGTCGAGCGCGATGGTCGCTTCCCGGTAGCGCTGGATCACCATGTCCGTGTTCTCCGCGATCTCCCACGACGCCTCGATCAGCATGGCCAGCGCCAGCCGCAGGCCCACCGGCATGGGCCAGCCCGTGACGCGCGCCACCAGCCACAGGAAGCCATAGAAGAGGAAGCCGTGAACGATGTGCGACGGCGTGTACCAGTCGGTCAGGTGCTGGGAGTTCTCCGAGCTTGCCACGGCGCCGTGCCACAGCTTCACGGAGCCGCATTCGCAGATCGGCACCCGCCCCATGGCGAGCAGGATCGCGGCTGCGGCGAGCACGATGCCGAAGGTGAGCGCGATGTGGATGCGCGCATCCGGGCCTGCGCCCTCAGACGCCGGCATACATGCGCCCCGGATTGAGCACCGCGCCCGGGTCGAAGGCGCGTTTCAGGTCGCGCGTGACCTTCATCAGCGGCGCCGGCAGCGGCTCGAACACCTCGGCGGCGATGCGGATGTGGTCCGGTGCGCGCACCAGCGTCGCGTGGCCCCCGAGCGGCTTGATGGCCGCCCGGATGTCGAAGGCGCCGGCATCGCCGGTCGCATCGACCGCCAGCCAGACGAGCCCTCCGCCCCAGTCGTAGAAATGCGCGCGCGCGATGTCCTGCAGCGCCGCGACCAGCGGCGGTCCGTCGCTCGGCCGGGTCGAGATGCGCCACACCGCATGCTCGCGCGGCTCGATGACAGGCCCGGCGTCGCGGATCTCGCGCCACAGCATCCTGGACTCGACCGGATCGAGCCGCGAGACGCGTCCGAAGCCCTTCAGCAGCTTCGCCAGCGCCGTGGCGCGGTGCTCGACCGAGAAGTCGAAGCCCTCCAGCCGCATCGCGGTCTGCGCCGGCGCACCCGGCAGATGGGCGGCGCCGGTGACCTCGTAGGGGCTGCACAGCCCCGCCGACAGGGCCGCAATTGCGCGCGCATCGTCGAGCCCCTCCAGCAGCAGGGTCGTCTCGGTGGCGGGCCTGGGCAGGGTCTTGAAGGTGACCTCGCTGATGAGGCCGAGCGTGCCGTAGGCGCCGGCGGCGAGCTTCACGAAGTCGAGCCCGGTGACGTTCTTCATGACGCGGCCTCCGGAGCGGATCGTCTCGCCGCGGCCTGTCACCATGCGGATGCCGATCAGGTGGTCGCGCGCGGCGCCGGCCTGGATGCGGCGCGGGCCGGCGGTGTTGCAGGCCGCCACCGCGCCGATGGTGGGTGTTCCGGCCGTGCCCAGTAGCGGGCGCATGTCCACGGGCTCGAACGGCAGGCGCTGGCCCACCGCGTCGAGCGCCGCCTCCACCTCGGCGAGCGGGGTGCCGGCGCGCGCGGCGATCACCAGCTCCGCGGGCTCGTGCAGGGTGATCCCGGCGAGGCGCGCGGTGGAGACGGTGCGGCTTGTCTGCGCCGGCCGGCCGAGGCCGCGCCTCGTGCCGCCGCCCACGATCTCCATGGGCACGCCGAATGCCGCGGCGTGGCGGACGATCTCCTCGGCCTCCCGCTCGTCGGCGGGGGACACGATATCCACGATCGCGCTCATGCAGCCTCGGGACGCGCCACGTCCAGCGGGAACACCTTCGCCGGATTGAGCAGGAACTGCGGGTCGAACAGCATCTTGACCCGGACCTGATGCTGCAGTTCGGGCTCGGTGTACTGGTGGCGCATCAGGTCGCGCTTTTCCAGCCCCACCCCGTGCTCGCCGGTGAGGCAGCCGCCGACCTCCACGCACAGCTTCAGGATGTCGGCGCCGGCATCCTCCGCCTTCCGCAATTCGTCGGGATCGTTCATGTCGTAGAGCACCAGAGGATGCAGGTTGCCGTCGCCGGCGTGGAAGATGTTGGCGACCCTGAGCCCGTATCCCCTGACGATCTCGTCGATCCGCACCAGCACCTCCGGCAGGCGCCCTGTGGGGATGGTGCCGTCCATGCAGATGTAGTCGGAGATGCGCCCCATGGCGCCGAAGGCGGACTTGCGGCCCTTCCAGATGGCTGCGGCTTCCGCCGCGGTCCTGGCCTCCCGCACATGGCTGACGCCGTGGTTGCCTGCGATGGCGACGATGTTCGCGATCTGGCGGTCGATCTCGGCGTCGGAGCCCTCCACCTCGACGATCAGCAGCGCCTCCACGTCCAGCGGATAGCCGGCATGGGCAAAATCCTCGCAGACCTTGATGGCGGGCCCGTCCATGAACTCGATGGCGACCGGCAGGAAGCCCCTGGCGATCACCTCGGCGACGCAGGAGCCCGCGGCCTCGCTGGACGGAAAGCCGAACAGCACGGGCCGCGACCCCTCCGCCGCGCGCAGGATGCGCACCGTCGCCTCCGTGACGATCCCGATCTGGCCTTCCGAGCCGACCAGGAGGCCGAGCAGGTCGTAACCGCCGGCGTCCAGGTGCTGGCCGCCGAGCTCCACCACGGTTCCGTCCATGAGCACCAGCGTCGCGCCCAGCACGTTGTTGGTGGTCACGCCGTATTTCAGGCAATGGGCGCCGCCCGAGTTCATGGCGATGTTGCCGGCGATGGTGCAGGCGAGCTGCGAGGAGGGGTCCGGCGCGTAGAAGAAGCCTTCATGGGCGACAGCGCCGGTGATGGCGAGGTTGGTCACGCCGGCCTGCACGCGCGCGGTGCGGTTGGCGAAATCGATGTCCAGCACGCGCGCGAGCTTCGAAACCCCGATGACGACGGCGTCCTCCTGCGGGATCGCTCCGCCGGCCAGCGAGGTGCCGGCGCCCCGGGGGATCACGGGGATGCCCTGCTCGTTGCAGAACCTGAGGACCGCCGAGACCTCCTCGGTCGATGCAGGCAGCACCGCCGCCAGCGGCACCGCGCGATAGGCGGTCAGCGCGTCGGTCTCGAAGGCGCGGCGCTCCGTTTCCGAGGATATCACCGCGTCCTCGGGCAGAATCCGGCGCAGGCCTGCGATGATGTCGTCCCGGCGCGCCAGGATCGAGGGGTTCGGCGTCGGCAGCGCGATCGACATGGGGCCGTCCTCCTGTGCCGCGTTTTCGGCTGCGCGCGCGTTTTCCGCGCCTTCGCTCCATCAAGCACTATGGCCGGCGAAAATCGAGATTGACACCGGAGCAATAATATCAAGGATTGTTTCCAAGAATGACAAGGCGATGCCTTGGGGGAGGGATGCCGTGAATCACCTTGGCGACATGGAAGTTTTCGCGCGCGTGGTGGCCACGGGCTCGATGTCGGCCGCCGGCCGCGAGATGGGCCTGTCTCCGGCCGTGGTCTCCAAGCGCATGCGGCGCCTCGAGGAGCGGCTCGGCGTCCGGCTGCTGCAGCGGACCACGCGCCAGATCGCCCTGACCGAGGTGGGCGAGGGCTATTACGAGCGCGCGCTCGCCATTCTCGCCTCGGTGGAGGAAGCGGAGGCGTTCGCCGCCGGGCGCGCCGCCAGCGCCCACGGGCTGCTGCGGGTGTCGGCGCCGACCTCGTTCGGCCGGCTCCACATCGCCCCGCATCTGCGCCCGTTCCTTGACGCCAATCCGGGCCTGACGGTGCAACTCGACCTCAACGACGCCTTCGTCGACATCGTCGGCGAGGGCTTCGACCTCGCGGTCAGGATCGCGGACCTGGCCGATTCGAGCCTGGTGGCGCGGCGGCTGTCGCCCAACCACCGGGTGCTGTGCGCGAGCCCCGACTACATCGCGAGCCACGGCGAGCCGCGCACCATCCACGATCTCGCGCGCCATCGGCTGCTGGCGGCGCAGAGCCAGGACCCGTGGCGGCTGGAGGGTCCCGAGGGGCCGGTGACCATCCGCACCCAGGGACCGCTGAGGACCAATTCCAGCGAGGTGGTGCGCGAGAGCGTGCTGTCGGGGCTCGGCATCGCGCTGCGCTCCACCTGGGATGTCGGGCCGGAGCTTCGCGACGGCCGGCTCAAGGTGCTGCTCCCGGCCTGGCGCGCGTCGCGGCGGGTCGGCGTCCATGCGGTCTACCCGACGCGGCGCTTCCTGCCCCAGAAGGTCCGCATCTTCATCGATTATCTCGCCGACCTCTACGGCCCGACGCCCTATTGGGACGAGGGTCTCGGGCTCGGCCTGGTCGGGGAGCCGGAGGCGACGGCGGCGTGAGCCTCAGTCGCCGGTGTGCCGGCGCAGTCGCCTGACCACCAGCGCGATGGCCAGGACCACCAGCGGCAGCAGCGCCGCCACGACGATTTCCGGCGCAACGGGCAGGCCGCCCTTCTCCGCGCCCTTGGCGAGATAGGCGATCAGGCCGACCACATAGTAGCTCACCGCCGCGACCGAGAGCCCTTCCACGGTGCGCTGCAGCCGCAACTGCATCCGCGCCCGCTCGTTCATGGAGCTCAGCAGGTCGCGGTTCTGGCGCTCCAGCTCGATGTCGACGCGGGTTCGCAGCAGCGTCGCGGCGCGCGCGACCTTGTCGGCCAGATCGGTGAGACGCGCCTCCATCAGGCTGCAGGTCCGCACCGCCGGCGCCTGCCGCCGTCCGAGGAAGCCCGCAAGCCCGTCATGGCCCTTGACCGGCGTCTCGCGGATGGCTGCCAGCCGCTGTGTGACGATCTGGTCGTAGGCCCGCGTCGCGCCGAAGCGGTAGGAATGCGCGGCGCTCTCGGCCGCCAGTTCGGCTGCAAGACCCGTCAGCTGGTCCAGCAGCGCCTCGCTGTCCTCCGTGCCGCCGCCGGAGCGGATCGCCTCGGTGATGTCGGCGAGCTTCATCTCCATGGCCCGCACCGCGGGTCCGAGCGACTGCGCGACCGGAAGGCCGAGCATGGACAGCGTCCGGTAGGTCTCGATCTCGAGGAGCCGGATCATCAGCGCCCCGGCCCGCGCCGGGGCCATTCCGCGATCGATCACCAGGATGCGGGTGAAGCCGTCGGTGGTGACGCGAAGGTCGGTGGCGGCAAGCGCCACGCCCTCGTCCACCTCCGTATAGGCCATGCCCGCAGGATCGAACACCGTGGCCGGGTCGGTCGGCCGCTCCCCGCTCAGCATGTGCAGGTCGACCGCGACCACGAGCGGGCCCGGCTGGGTCAGCCCGTCCAGCACGCCCACCAGCGCCGGCCGTTCCGGCTGGAACGGCGCGGCATCCGCCGGCGCCTCGAACTCGAAGGTGAAGGTCGAGAACTCCGCATGGTTTTCCCAGCGCAGGGCCCCGTCGCCGAAATTCACCCGGTGGTGCTTGGCGCCCTCCGGCGGCATCGACAGCCCGCGCGCGGCGCAGTAGCTGGTCAGCGCCCTCCAGTCGGCGCCCTGGCCGTCGGGCCCTGACAGGAAGGCGAGGTGGAGCACGCGCCGCGGCAGGGCGACGGCGTGGAACGGCCGCGCCTGGCTCTCGGCCAGCACCGTGCCCCTGAGCGGATGCGACTGGAAGCCTGCGATGCCGCCGGTGGCGGTCGTCGGTGCCATGGCCCGGTATTCCCGCAGCGTCTGGGGTCGCCAGCCGCTACGATGCCGGAGCGCGACCGCGCGGCCAACGGTAAAATTGCCGCGCCCCCGTGCCGGGTCAGTGCCGTGTCAGCGCGTGCCGGGTTCGGGATCGGTGCGGGTATCGATCACGCCGGCGGGTGCGGCCTGCCGCTGTCGCGACAGCCGCCCCGAGCTGGACAGGAAGTCCCACACCACCAGCAGCAGCGTCAGTGCGACCACCGCGGCCAGATCGAGGCTCGGCACCTTCCACACCAGGATGCCCAGGAAGGCGAAAAGCACGGCGATTGCCGCGACGGCCATGGCGCGGTCGATCATGCGGCTTGCTCCTCGGTTTGCGTGACGCGGCCGGCGAGCCATCGCGCCGTCCGCAGCAGCCGCGCGTCGTCGCCGCGCCGCCCTATCAACTGTACGCCCATGGGCAGCCCGTTGTCCGCCTCAAGCAGCGGCACGGTGACCGCCGGCGTCCCGCACAGCGTCCACAGCCCGTTGAAGATCGGGCTGCCGGTGCTCTCCAGTCCAGCGGGCGCCGGGCCGGGCGTGGCGGGCGTGATGATCGCGTCGCAGCGCTCGAAAATCTCGGAAAGGCCGCCATGAAGCACGTCCGGCCAGTCCAGCGCGGCGATGTAGTCGCGTGCGGCGACCGCCTTGCCGGTCTGCATGGCGGCCGACAGCACCGGCGACAGCCGGTCCGCGCCGCGCCGCTCGAAGGAGAAGTAGCATTTCGCCATCTCGGCGAAGTTGATCCGCTCGCGGATCGCGGCCGCCTCGCCGAAGGCGTTGGGGAGCGGGGCCTCGAAGCAGTGCTCGCCGAGCAGGCCGGTCAGTTCGCGCAAGGCGAGCCGCGTCTGCTCGTCCGCCGTCTCCCAGCCGGGAGGGCGCACGAAGGCGAATGTGGGGATCACCGGCGGCGCCGACGACGCGATCTCCAGCAGTCGCGGCGCCGCCGCCGGCTGGGTCGCGCGGTCGCCCGGATGGTGGCCGAACAGGACCTCGGCAACCAGCGCCGCATCCTCCAGAGAGCGCGCGAACACGCCCACCGTGTCGAGGCTCGGCGACTGCTGCAGGATGCCCGTGCGCGGGATCGCGCCGAAGGTCGGCTTGAAGCCCACGATCCCGCAATAGGCCGCGGGCCGGATCACCGACCCGCCGGTCTGCGTGCCGATGGCCAGCGGCACCATGCCGGAGGCGACGGCCGCCGCCGACCCCGACGAGGAGCCGCCCGGCGTATGCGCGGGATCGCGCGGATTGCGGGTCTTTCCGGGGTGCAGGAAGGCGAGCTCGGTGGTCACCGTCTTGCCC
>JAEWEX010000410.1 GCA_023389135.1 Pseudomonadota bacterium
TCGCGGGCGTGGCGGTCACGGTCGCCACCCGCAGCACGCTCGCGGCCATGGCCGTCGGCATGGCGGTCGCCGCCGGCATGCGGGCGGCCGGGCTGTCGTGAGCCTCAGGCGGCGGCGGCGATGAGGCCGAGGGCGGCCGCCGCGTCGAGGCGGCCGTCATAGAGCGCGCGGCCGGTGATGGCGCCGGCGATCACCCTGTTCTCCGGCGCCAGCAGCGCCTCGATGTCGCCGAGCCCCGCAAGCCCGCCCGATGCGATCACCGGGATCGACACGGCCTGCGCCAGCGCGCGCGTGCCCGCGAGATCGAGGCCCTTCAGCAGCCCGTCGCGGGCGATGTCGGTGTAGATCACGGCCGCCACGCCGGCGTCCTCGAACCGGCGCGCCAGGTCGAGCGCGGTCATGTCGGACACCTCGGCCCAGCCCTCCACCGCGACGCGGCCGCCGCGGGCGTCGATGCCCACCGCGACACGGCCGGGATGCGCCCTCGCCGCCGCCTTGACCAGCGCGGGGTCGCGCACGGCGACCGTGCCCAGGATGACGCGGGACACGCCGCGCGCCAGCCAGGCATCCACATGCGCCATGGTGCGGATGCCGCCGCCGAGCTGCACCGGCATGGAGACGGCGGCAAGGATGCCCTCCACCGCCGCGGCGTTGCGGCTCTCGCCTGCGAAGGCGCCGTCGAGGTCCACCACGTGCAGCCAGCGGAAACCCTGCCGCTGGAAGGCGGCGGCCTGGGCCGCCGGATCGGCGCCGTAGACGGTGGCGCGGTCCATGTCGCCTTCCCTGAGGCGCACCACCTCGCCGCCCTTCAGGTCGATGGCGGGATAGAGGATCACGGCTTCCACCTGAGGAAATTGGCGACCAGCGTCAGCCCCAGCTTCTGGCTCTTCTCGGGGTGGAACTGGGTGCCGACGATGTTGTCGCGCGCGACGATCGCAGTGACAGGCCCGCCATAGTCCGCCACCGCCAGCACGTCGGCGCCGTCGGTCGGCACCAGGTGGTAGCCATGCAGGAAATAGGCATGGAGCCCCATGGGCCCGAGATCGACGTCGTCGATCAGCGGATGGTCGCGCTGGGGATCGACCGTGTTCCAGCCCATATGCGGCACCTTGAGGCGCGGGTCGAAGGGCTGCAGCGACCGCACCTCGCCCGGCACCCAGCCGAGGCCCGCCGTGTAGCCGTGCTCCCAGCCGGCGGTCGCCAGAAGCTGCATGCCGATGCAGATGCCGAGAAACGGCTGGCCGCGACCGATGACGGCCGCCTCCAGCGCCTCCGACAGGCCGGAGATGGCGTCGAGCCCGCGCCGGCAGTCGGCGAAGGCGCCGTCGCCGGGCAGCACGATCCAGTCGGCGCGGGCGACCACGTCCGGATCGGAGGTCACGCGCACGTCGACGTCGCGCTCCAGCCGCCGCGACACGATCTCGAAGGCCTTGGCGGCCGAGCGCAGGTTGCCGGCGCCGTAATCGACGATGGCGACGGTCATCGCAGGGCTCCGGGGCCGGTCATGAGTCCGAGCACCGGGATCGGCGCCGCGGGCATGCGCGCCGGCGGGACGGCGGCGGGAGGGCGCACCGCCCACGCGGCGAAGAAGCGGCGCTCGGCGTCGATGCGGTCGCGGCCGGTCACCGCCCCGATCTGGGCGAGGCCGCGCCGTGCGAGCTTGCGGCGGCGCATGTCGTTGCCCTCGAGGAACACCCAGAGATTGGGCAGCGCCACGAGCACCATGGCGGCGAGGCCCTCGGCCCCGACCGCCCACGCCAGCGCGCCGGCGGCGAGCGCCGCCACGAGCCAGATCAGCGCGCCGAGCCACAGCCGGCGCCACAGCAGCCAGACCACGGGGATGAAAAGTCCCGGCCAGGCCACGCCGTCCTTCACGAAGACGAGCCCGTCCGCCGCCGCGGCATCGCGGCCGGCGCCCTTCTGGTGAACGGTGAACAGGCGCATGGCAGAAATATCCTCAGTCGCCGATGCGGCCCTTGGTGGACGGCAGACGGCCTTCGGCCCGCGGATCGATGGCGACCGCGATCCGCAACGCCCGGGCGAGGCCCTTGAAGCAGGCCTCGGCGATGTGGTGGGCGTTGGCGCCGTACAGCGTCTCCACGTGCAGCGTCACCGCCGCGTGGGTCGCGAAAGCCTGAAAGAACTCGCGCACCAGCTCGGTGTCGAATTCCCCGATCTTCGGCGCGGCGAAGGTCGTGCGCCACACCAGGAAAGGCCGGCCGGAGATGTCCAGCGCCACCCGCGTCAGCGTCTCGTCCATGGGGAGATGGACATCGGCGTAGCGCGCGATGCCCTTCATGTCGCCCAGCGCCTTGCGGACCGCCTGGCCGAGCGCGATGCCGACATCCTCCGTGGTGTGGTGGAAGTCCACATGGGTGTCGCCCTTCGCCTCGACCGCGAGGTCGATCATGGCGTGACGGGCCAGCAGTTCCAGCATGTGGTCGAGGAAGCCGACGCCGGTGGAAACCTCGGCGCGGCCCTCGCCGTCCAGGGCGACGCCGACGCGGACCGCGGTCTCGGAAGTGGCGCGGTCGATCTGTGCCTTGCGCATGACTGGCT
>JAEWEX010000513.1 GCA_023389135.1 Pseudomonadota bacterium
GTACTGGCCGACGTCCGAATCCGCGGGCTGGCCGTCGATCTCCACATCGATGGAGGCGAAGGCCGCGCGCGCGAAGCCGCCGGTCCAGCTGTAGGCCGCCGCCAGCTCGTATCCCTCCGACACCACGTCGCGGGCGATCACCGCCCCGTCCGGATGATCGTCCAGATCGTACTCCGGATCGCGCACGTCGCTGATGTCGGTGCGGAACACGCCGCCCTCGAACGAGAACCCCTCGTAGCGCACCACCAGCCCGGCATTGAAGTTGTCGGCCGTGGTCGGCTCGGGGCCGCCGAAATAGTTCCAGTCCGGGTTGCCGATCCAAACCTCCGCCAGCGACACGCCCGCCCAGACATGGGAATAGCCGGCCTTGAGCGTCAGGAAGTCGGTCAGGTCGTATTCGGCCGAGACATTGCCGCTGAAGCCGGAATTGTCGAACTCGGAGCCGTCGGCGCCCTCGAAGCGCTGGTGGTCGAGGCGGCCGCCGAACGACACCCTGGTGCGGGCGAACGGTTCCAGCCGCGCCTGGGCGTAGAGCCCGACATTGCTCGCCGCCTCGCCGACCAGGAAGGTCGGATCCTTGTATTCCGCCTCGTCGCGGTAGAAGTCGATGCCGGCGGTGATGCTGCCGAGCCCGAAGGCGAAGCGGTTCTCGGCCTTGCCGTTGAGGCTGTCGGCGAAGCTCTCGCTGCCGAACGGCTCGGGCACCTCCAGTTCGGTGCGGCCGTAGGCCAGCACGATCTTGGGATCGAACCAGCCCTTCGGCGTCTCGTGGGTGAAGGTCAGGACCGTGTTCTGGCGCTCCAGCATGTAGTCGCGGATCACCTGGTCGGGCCGGTTGGTCAGCGCGCCGATATTGGCGCGGAACGGACGCGGCGCGTCGTCGCGCACCCGCTCGTGGCTCACCTCGATGCGGTGGCCGCTGTCGAACTGGTAGGCGAGCTTGCCGATGCCGCTGATCATGTCGGTCTGCGACCCGACGACCTCGCGGCCACTGCCGTCCTCGTACTCGTCGCCCTTGGCGCGGTTGACGTAGCCCAGGATCTCGAAGCCCTCGTGCATGCCGTAGAGCGACAGCCCGGTGGCAAGCGTGCCGCTGTTGGTGTCGAACGAGAGCTTGCCGAAGCCGCCGAAGCTGCGGCCGGGCTCCAGCAGGTCGCGCGCGTCCTTGGTCTCGAAGGCGACCGCGCCGCCAAGCGCGCCCGGGCCGGCATCGGCCGGCGCGACGCCCGCATCGACGCCCACCGCCTTCAGCAGGCTGGGGTCGATCAGGTTGGTGGCGTTGTGGTGGAACATCTTGTTGCTCTGCCGGCCGCCGTCGATGGTGACCGCGAGGTTGGTCTCCTCCACGCCGTGGACATAGATCTTCTGCGAGATCGGCAGCGAACTGCCGACCGAGACGCCGGGCTCCGCCGCGAACACGTCCTGGAGGTCGGTCGGACTGGTGCGCTCCAGCTGCTCCTGCGAGATCTCGATGCGGTCCGTGCCGGTCAGCGCGCCGGCGCCGCCACCGCCGCCGGTGACGTCGATGGTGTCCAGCACGATGCCCCCGCCCGCCGCGGGAGCGACGAAGGTGGCGGCCTCGCCGGCCGGCGCGGACAGCGTCACCGTGCGCGGGCCGGTGAAGGCGTGGTCGAGGCCGGAGCCCGCCAGGAGGCGCGACAGCGCCGTATCGGCGTCGAGACGCCCCGACACCGGCTGCGAGCGCCCCGAGATCGGCCGCGCGCTCGGCCGCACCACCTGGATGCCGGTGACGGCGGTGTAGTCGGCCAGCGCCGCCAGCAGCGGCTTGGACGGGATGTCAAAGGCGTAGCCGCCCGCCACCGCCTGCGCGCCCGCCGGCGTGCCCACCATCGCCGCGCCCGCGACCGCAAGCATGGAAACCCCGCCGCACAGCAGCGCGGCACGCGCGATGTTCTTCATGACCCCGAACCCCGTCCTCGATACGCGACGCCTTGCGCGGCGCCTTCGCAGGAAGAACGGCGATGCGATGGCGGACCCGTAAAGTTTCCCGGCGCCTCAGCGATAGACCACGGTGGCCAGTCCCGGCACGGTCAGGGTTCTGAGGCCGAGCGCGCTGCGCATGGCCTCCAGGACCGCCTCCGGCTCGTCGACCCGGAACACGCCCGACAGCGTCAGCGCGCGCAGGCCGGCATCGGGGATGACGACGCGGCCGGGGGACATGCGGTCCAGCTCATCGGCCACCCGGCCGAGCGGCGCGGCGTCCAGCACGATCAGCCCCCGCCTCCAGGCCAGTTCCACCTCGGGCTCCACCGCCGTGGCGGCGCCCAGCATGCCGCCGCTGGCCGCGATCCGCTCGCCTTCGGAGAGCCGCGCCTCGCCGCCGCGCGGCGCGGAAACGGCGACCAGCCCGTGCTCCACCGTCACGCTGGCGCTCTCGCCGTCGACGCCGAAGGCGGTGCCGAGCACGCGCGCGGCGATCGCGTCGGCGGTGACGGTGAACGGGCGCCCGGGGTCGGGCGCGACGTCGAACCAGACCCGCCCGCGCATCAGCCGGATCTCGCGCCCCCCCGCGCCGAGCGTCACAGAGACCGCGCTGTCGCCGTCCAGATAGAGCCGGCTGCCGTCGGCCAGCATCACCTCGCGGTGCTCGCCTGGCCGGGTCGCGTGGTCGGCAAGCGCGCGGTCGATGAAGCCCGGATCGCGCCACAGCAGGCCGCCCGCGATCACCGCGCAGACCGCGGCGGCCGCGGCCATCCGCAATGCGTGCCGCGCCCGCG
>JAEWEX010000514.1 GCA_023389135.1 Pseudomonadota bacterium
GGTGATGACCATGGTGTCGGTGGCCACCGCGTCGTCCTGCAGCGTGCCCTTGCCGCGGGAGGCGAACAGGCCCTCGGTGGATTCGCGCAGCACGACGAAGTCCAGCGTCTCGGCGCGGGAATCGGCCAGCATCTGCGGGGTGTTGGGGAACTTGCGCACCGGCCGCACGCCGGCGAACAGGCCGAACTCGGCGCGCATGTTCAGATGCGGCGCGATCTCGGTGCCGTCGGGGAAGCGGACGTCGGGCAGACCCATGGAGGCGAACAGGATGGCGTCGGCGGCGCGCGCCGCCTCGAAGGCGCCGGGCTCGAGGTCGACCCCGTGCTCCCGGTAATAGGCGGCCCCGCCGCGCCAGTGCCGGCGCTTCAGCACGAAGCCGAAGCGGCCCTCCAGGATGTCGATGGCGGCGATGGCGGAGGCCATGATCTCCGGCCCGATGCCGTCGCCCTCGAACACGGCGATGTCGTAGTCTCGCATGGCGGCACTCCTCGTGGCGCGGGGCGCCCGGGCCCCATCCGTCCGGCCATGACGGCGGCGCGGGATGGACGATGGATATCGCCGCAATCCGTTCCAGCGTCAAGGAAAAAACTGAATGCAATAGTCAATGCGTTATGGCATCTACATGGCACGCTCCGCAACATTGGAAGGACCGCAGACATGACCGTATCCAGCCAGACCAGGGTCGCGCTGTTCGGCACAGGCATCATGGGCGGCCACATGGCGCGCCGGCTCGCCGGCGCCGGCTTCCCGGTCACCGTGTGGAACCGCACCCACGCCAAGGCCGCGGCGCTGGCCGGCGATGGCATCGAGGCCGTCGAGGATGCGCGCAAGGCGGCCGCGAACGCCGAAGTCGCCATCGTGATGCTGATGGACGGCGCCTCCTGCGACGAGCTCTTGTTCGAGCGCGGCGTCGCCGAGGCCCTGCCGAAGGGCGCGACCGTCGCGGTCATGAGCTCGATCCGCGCCGGCACGGCGCGCGCGCAGGGCGAGCGGCTGGCCGCCATGGGCATCGGCTATGTGGACGCGCCGGTCTCCGGCGGCGAGGGCGGCGCGCGCGACGGCAAGCTGTCCATCATGGCCGGCGGCAGCGAGGCGGCGCTGGCCGCGCTCGCCCCGGTGTTCGCGCCCATGGGCCGCACGACCCGCATCGGCGACATCGGCGCGGGCCAGGTCGCCAAGCACGTCAACCAGCTCATCGTCGGCGTCACCATCGCGGCGGTGGCGGAGGGCATGGTGCTGGCGCAGGCCGCCGGCGTCGATCCCGTCAAGGTGCGCGAGGCGCTGTCGGGCGGCTTCGCCGCCTCCACCATCCTCGCCGTCCATGGCGAGCGCATCGCCAGGGGCGACTGGAAGCCCGGCGGCGCGGTCTCCACCCAGCTCAAGGACCTCAAGGACATCCTGGCGCTGGGCGAGGCCAGCGATATCGACCTCGCGGTCACCGGCACCGTGGCGCGGCTCTATGGCGACCTGGTCGAGGCCGGGGGCGCGGATCTCGATCACAGCGCGCTGTTCCTGGAGATCCTGCGCCGCAACGGCCTCGACGACCCGCGCCTCGGCGCGCTGAAGGACGCCGGCCGATGAGCCGCCGCATCACCCCGGACGGGCTGCGCTCGCGCTGGTGGTTCGACAATCCCGAGCATCCCGGCACGACGGCGCTCTGCGTCGAGCGCTTCATGAACTACGGCATGACGGTTGAGGAGCTGACCTCGCGCCGGCCGATCATCGGCATCGCGCAGTCGGGCTCCGACCTCACGCCCTGCAACCGCCACCACCTCCAGCTCGCCGAGCGGGTAAAGGCGGGCATCCGCGCGGCCGGCGGCGTGCCGTTCGAGTTCCCCACCCACCCGATCTACGAGAACGCCCGCCGCCCCACCGCCGCGCTCGACCGCAACCTCGCCTATCTGGCGCTGGTGGAGGTGCTGCACGGCTATCCGCTGGACGGCGTCGTGCTGACCACGGGCTGCGACAAGACCACTCCGTCCGCCATCATGGCGGCGGCCACCGTCAACATCCCGGCCATCGTGCTGTCCGGCGGGCCCATGCTGAACGGCTGGCACGGGTCCAGGCGCGTGGGCTCCGGCACGGTGATCTGGGAGCTGCGCAAGCGGTTGGCGGCGGGCGAGATCGATTTTCCCGAGTTCATGGCCCGGGCCGCGGAATCCGCGCCGTCGGTCGGCCACTGCAACACCATGGGCACCGCCTCCACCATGAACGCCATGGCCGAGGCGCTGGGCATGAGCCTGCCGGGCTGCGCCTCGATCCCCGCGCCCTATCGCGAGCGCGGGCAGATCGCCTACGAGACCGGCGGGCGCATCGTGGAGATGGTGTGGGAGGATATCCGCCCGCTGGACATCCTCAGGCGCGAGGCGTTCCACAACGCCATCGTCACCTGCTCGGCGCTGGGCGGGTCCACCAACGCCCCGATCCACGTCAACGCCATCGCCGCCCATGCCGGCGTCACGATCACCAATGACGACTGGGAGCGCATCGGCCACGACGTGCCGCTGCTGGCCAATGTCCAGCCGGCTGGGGCCTACCTGTCGGAAGAGTTCCACCGCGCCGGCGGGGTGCCCGCGGTGATGGGCGAATTGCTGGCCGCCGGCCGGCTGGAGGGGGGAGCCGCCACCGTCAGCGGGCGCACGGTCGCGGACAACTATGCCGGCCGCGCCACGCTGGAGCCCGATGTCATCCGCCCCTATGCGCGGCCGATGATGGCGCGGGCCGGCTTCGTCAACCTCAAGGGCAACCTGTTCGGTTCCGCCCTGATGAAGACCAGCGTGATCTCCGAGGACTTCCGCCGGCGGTTCCTCTCCAGCCCCGGCGACCCGGAGGCCTTCGAGGGCAAGGTCGCCGTGTTCGACGGTTCGGAGGACTACCACGCCCGCATCGACGACCCCGCCAGCGGCATCGACGAGACCACCATCCTGGTGATCCGCGGCGCGGGGCCGATCGGCCATCCGGGCGGGGCGGAGGTGGTCAACATGCAGCCCCCCGCGGCGCTGATCGCGAAGGGCGTCGACGCCCTGCCCTGCATCGGCGACGGCCGGCAGTCCGGCACCTCCGGCTCGCCCTCGATCCTCAACGCCTCTCCGGAGGCGGCGGTGGGCGGCGGGCTGGCCCTGCTGCGCACCGGCGACCGGCTGCGCATCGACCTGAGGCAGCGCTCGGTCGACCTGCTGATCCCCGACGAGGAGATGGCCGCGCGGCGCGCGGCGCTGGAGGCGGCGGGCGGCTACGAGGTTCCGCCCAGCCAGACGCCGTGGCAGGCCATCCAGCGCGGTCTCGTCACCCAGCACGACGAGGGCATGGTGCTGAAGGGCGCCCCCGAGTTCCGGGACGTCGCCCGCCGCCACGTGCCGCGCGACAATCACTGACGCGCTCAGCGCTCGAGCATCAGCTCGAGCGCGCCGACGCCCTCGATCTCGGCCCGGTAGCGGATGCCGGGCTCCAGCGGCAGGCCGCGGCCGGCGGCGTGGGGGCGCAGCCAGTCCACGGAGCGGCGCGGGTCGCCCATGACGAGCCCGCTGATCCCGCGCGCCACCACCTCGCCCTCGCGCGACAGGGTTGCGGCCAGCCGCGTCAGGTCCAGCCCCGAGACGTCCGTCACCGCCTCGCCCAGCACGATGCCGGCATTGGCGCCATGGTCGGAGACGACGCCGACGCAGCGCCGCTCGGGCATGGTCTGCCAGCGCTGGCCGAGCAGTTCCACCGCCACCATGGCGGCGGCGAGCCCGCCATCGGGTCCGATCTCGAAGGCCAGTTCCACCTCGGCGGGCGCTGCGCCCTCGCCTGGAATGTGGGCCACCGCGACCTCGCCGCCGGCGCGCCAGAGGCAGTCCTGCCACAGCGGGCCGGAGACCGGCCCGTCGATGCCGAGGCCGGCCTGGGCCTGCGGGTTGGTGGCGCCCACCTTCCAGCCGGCCCGGCGGTCGCGGGCGCGGCGGATCAGGGCGTCCTGGAGCGCATAGGCGGCGTCCAGGTCGAGGCTTTCGGGCCGCGCGATGCGGGCGCCGTCGCGACGCGCCTGCCAGAGCTCGTCGGCGATGCGGTCCAGGTCGAGACCGGCCATGATCAGGCTCCCGGCTTGCGGATATGCGCGAAGCGCGGATTGGCCTTGAACACCTCCGGCCGCGCGCCGCCGGCGCGCATGGCCTCCCCGATGGCGCGCTCGATGGTCGCGAGCCTCTCGGAATCCTCCACGATGGTCGCGGCCGCCTGGGCCGGGACGACGATCACGCCGTCGCCGTCGCCGAGGACTAGGTCGCCCGGCGCGACACGCACGGCGCGGCCCTCCTGGCCCGGCAGCGCCACGGGCGCGTCCACGTCGGTCCAGCGCCAGCGTCGCGCGCCGTTGACCGGCGTGATGGCGCGAGCATGGACCGGGATGCCGTAGCCGCGGATCTCGTCGGCGTCGCGGATCGCGCCGTCGGTGACGATGCCGACGCAGCCGAGCCGCTGCAGGCTGTAGGCGAAGAAGCCGCCGAGGCCGGCGCCGGCGACGAAGCCGCCGGACTCGATCACCAGCACGCCGTTCGGGCGCATGGCGCGCTCCAGCGCGTCGCCCGGCAGCGCGGGGCGGGCATGGGCGCCGTCGACGGCGCGCTCGCCGCGCGCGCATACCGCGAGGCCGGCGAAGCGCTGGCCGGCGGCCAGCGGCGCGAGGTCGGACGACAGGGCGTGGACGGGGAAACCCGCCTCGTCCAGCACGTCGCTGACCTGGCCGGTCTCGAGCTTGGCGAGGCGGGCGAGCAGGTCGTCGGGCGATGTCATGCGAAGTCTCCTTCCGGGTCGAGACCGAGGCCGCGGGCGGCGGCGAACACCTCGTCCACGACATTGGCGCTCAACGTCAAGCCGTCGCGGCGCTGGGCCTCCTCGCGGCGGTACTCCAGCTCGCCCGGCATCAGGATCTCCTTGAAGCCCGGCGCCAGCTCGGAGGCGCGCATCATGCCGATATATTCGTCCATGCGGTCCTTGAAGCCGGCGACGTCGAGGAAGGTCGCGATGTCGATGGCGATGACGAAATGGCCGTTGGCCTGCGGCTTGTCGAGGTCGTCATAGAGGTTGGTCAGCTCGGTGCCGAACGCGCCCCCGGTGAGGATGCCGGACAGGATCTCGCACACCAGGATCAGGCCCCAGCCCTTGTGGCCGCCGATGGGCAGGATCCAGCCGCCCTTGCGGACCCATTCCGGATCGTTGGTGGGCCGGCCGTCGGCGTCCACCAGCCAGCCGTCGGGCAGCTTCTCGCCCTTCTCGGCGTAGTAGAGGATCTTTCCGCGCGAGCTCATGCCCAGCGCGGCGTCCAGCAGGATCGGCCGCTCGCGGCCGGCCGGCGCGCCCACCGTGATGGGCAGCGGCCCGGTCAGCGGGGTCTTGCCGCCCCACACCGGCATGATCGGCGAGCCATTGGTGGTGGCGATGCCCACCATGTCGGCGGCGATGGCGCGGCGCACATACCACGCCCCCTCGCCATTGTGGTTGGAGTTGCGGATGCCCACGGCGGCGATGCCGCGGCCGCGGGCCTTCTCGATGGCCATGTCCATGGCGCGGGTGGTGAGGACCGATCCCAGCCCGTTGTCGCCGTCGATCAGCGCCATGGTGTCGGTCTCGCGCACGATCCGCGCCTTGGCGCGCGGGTTGAAGCCGCCCTGCGCGAGCCGCTTGATGTAGACCGGCAGGCGCAGCACGCCGTGGGAGTTCATGCCGCGCGCGTCGGCGGCCACCAGCGACTGCGCGACCACCTCCGCATCCTCGGCGGCCACGCCGCTGCGGGCGAGCATGGCGGCGATCAGGCCTTCCAGCCGGGCGGCGTCGAGGCGGTATCCGTCCTGCTCGCGCGAGAGGACGAGCGGGGCGGCGGAGGCGGCGGCGGGTGCGTCGGTCATGGTCGGCATCGTTCCAGGCTGAAGGACGGGACGGGAATGCTCAGTCGAGCATCATCGCAGGCAGCCACAGCGAGAGCTGCGGGAAGAGCGTGAGCAGCAGCACCACGGCGATGCTGGCCGCGAGGAACGGGAACGACGCGCGGATGCCGGATTCCAGCGGCACGTCGCCGATGCGGCAGGCGAGCGCCAGCACGATCCCCATGGGCGGCGTCAGCAGGCCGACGCACAGGTTCGCGGTGACGATGACGCCGAAATGGATCGGGTCGATGCCGAGGCCGAGCGCGATCGGCAGCAGGATCGGCACGATGATCACCTTGGCCGCGTTCACCTCCATGAAGCTGCCGAGGATCAGCAGCACCACGTTGACGATGAGCAGGAAGCCGATGGGGTCCGTGGTGACGCCCGCCACCCAGTTCGCCACCGCGTCGGGTGTCTTGGTGTAGGCCAGCACCCAGGCGAACAGGCTGGCGCTGCCGATGATGATCATCACGACAGCGGTGGTGGAGGCGGCGCTGCGCACGCATTCCACGATCTTGGGCCCGTCCAGCTCGCGGTGGACGAACACCCCGACCAGCAGCGCGTAGACCACGGCGATGGCCGAGGCCTCGGTCACGGTGAAGACGCCGAAGCGGATGCCGCCGAGGATGAACACGGGCATGAACAGCGCCGTCAGGGCGCGCAGGAAGGCCTGCCACAGCCCGCACAGGCTGGTGGCCTCGTGGGTCGGAAGGTCGTGGCGTCGCGCGATCACGATCACGGTGGCGATCAGCGCGAGCGCCCACAGCAGCGCCGGCACGATGCCGGCGATGAACAGCCGCATGATCGACTGGTCGGCGAGAAAGGCGTAGACGATCCAGGCGATGGAGGGCGGAACCAGCGGCGACAGCGGCGCCGAGGCGGCCGTGACCGCGACGCTGAAGGGCGCGGTGTAGCCCAGCCGCTTCATGGCCGGGATGAAGGTGCCGCCGACGGCGCTGGTGTCGGCGACCGCCGAGCCGGAGATGCCGCCGAACAGCAGCGAGGTCAGCACGTTGCTGATGGCGAGCCCGCCGCGGAAGCGGCCGACCAGCGCGTTGGCGAAGCCGATCAGGCGGTCGCTGAGCCCGCCCGCGGTCATCAGCGAGCCGGCGAGCAGGAAGAACGGGATCGCCAGCAGCGAGAAGCTGTCCATGCCGGCGAAGATCCGCTGGGGGATCATCATCGGGCTGACGGCGGACCCCAGCACGATGGTGGCCACCGACGCGCCGATGATGGCGAAGCCGAGCGGCATGCCGATCGCGATCAGCACGACCATGGCGGCGGCGAGAAGGAAGAGCATGTCGCCGGCCTATCGCGTCATGCGCCGGGCCAGCAGGAACAGCGCGATCAGCGCGGCCCCGGCCGGGATGGCGAAATAGGCGTAGGTCATGGGCAGGTTGAGCCCCGTGGATATGCGCCGCGCGCCGAGCAGCGCGAAGGTCGCGCCGTACCAGGCCAGCATTCCCATGAGCGCGATGGTGAGACCGTCGCGGACGAAATCGACCGCCAGGCGCGCCCGGCGCGGCAGAAGGTCGATGAAGACGGTCACCGAGACGTGCTCGCCGGTGCGGATCACATAGGCCGAGCCCAGCATGGTGACCCACACCATGAGGAAGCGGGCGAGTTCCTCCGACCAGATGGTCGGCGCCTGCAGCACGTAGCGGGCGAAGACCTGCCACACCGTCACCGCGACCATCACGGCGAACATGGCCAGCAGCACCCGGTCGAGCAGCCGCTCGATGGCGTTCATCGCCCGTTCCATGGATCGATCCCCTGCCGTATAGGGGCCGGCCGCGAGCGGCCCGCCCCTACGCTGTGGCCGTCACTGGCCGGCGGACTGGAACTTGGTGATCCACTCCTGGAAGTCGGCGGGGAAGTCGGCCTTCATGGGCTCGAGCTTCTTCTGGAACGCGGCCACGTCGGGCTCGACGATGGTGGCGCCGGCCTCGGTGAGCTGCTTGCGGAAGCCGTCGATCATGCCGACCACCTGCTCGCTGCCCCACTGCATCGCCTTCTCGCCCTCCTCCTGGAGCACGGTCTGCACCTCGGCGTCGAGCGAGGCGAAGTGGTCCTTGTCGAAGATGAAGGTGTAGTAGGCGTTGACGTGGCCGGTCATGATCACGAACGGCACCGCCTCGGCGTATTTGGAGCGGACATGCGCCTCCAGCGGGTTCTCGGCGGCGTCGATGATGCCCTGCTGCAGGCCGGTATAAACCTCCAGGCTCGGCATCGGCACCGGGCTCGCGCCCAGCGTCTCCCAGGTCTTGCGGAACATCTGCTGGTTCGGCACGCGCATCTTCAGGCCGGCGAGGTCGTCGGGGGTCTTCACCTCGCGGCGCGACGCCATCTCGCGCGGACCGCGGAAGCCGGCGCCGATCAGCTTGAAGCCGGTGCGCTTCTCGATCTCGTCATGGAAGCTGCGGCCGACGTCGGAGTTCTGCATGACCTCGACGAAATGGTCGTGGTCGCGGATCAGGTAGGGATAGGAGCCGAGCCCCGCCAGCGGGTCGTAGACGTCCAGATGGCCGACTTCCTGGATGACGATGTTGATGGTGTTGAACTTCAGCGCCTCGATGGTGTCGCCGGCGTCGCCCAGCGCGCCGGAATAGGACATGTCGATGACGACCTCGCCATTGGTGCGCTCCTTCACCGCCGCGGCGAAGCGGTCGCCGACCTTGGACCAGATGTTGTCGGGCGGGGTGATGGTGGCCGCCTGGAGGCGGGTCTCGGCGACGGCGGGCGCGGCCAACAGCGCGGCGGCAAGCGCGCCGGCAATGGCGGCGCGCGATGCGGAAATGGCCATGGGGGTCATGAAGCGTCTCCCTGAGGTTCTGGGCTTTGCGGGTTTTGACACACGCTAACATATCGATGTTAGCGCAGATCATGCATCGAGGGAACCCGGGCGGGCGGCTTAATCGCGCCAGTGCGCCATGGGCGCGCCGGTGACCGCGGCGCGGAAGGTCGGCAGGCGGGCGCCGGCCAGGACGCCCAGATAGACCGTCCGCAGGTCCGGACCGCCGAAGGCGATGCTGGAGACGCTGGCGAGCGTGCGGGCCGGGCAGGCGTTGATGTGGGCCTTGCGCATGGCGCCGGCGCGGTAGGCGGCCTCGACCTCGGCCACATAGGCGGCGTCGGTCTCCTCCATCACGGTCTCGCGCCGGCCGTCGGGCATGATGCGCAGCACGCGGTTGGCGACCAGGCAGGTGACCCACACCGCGCCCTCGGCATCGAGCGCCAGCCCGTCAGGGAACTCCCCCTCCCCGAACGCGGTCACGGTCTCGCGCCCCGAAAGCGCGCCGTCCGCCCCGACCGCGAACCGGGTCAGCCGGCGGGCATAGGTCTCGTTGACGTAGAGATGGCGACCGGCGGCGTCGAGGCGCAGCTCGTTGGTGAAGCCGATGCCGTCGGCGACGACGCGCGCGCCGCGCCGGTCCATCAGCACGATGTAGCCGTCCGCCACGTCGGCGCGGAACGCGCTCTCGCGCGGGCGCCGGCGGGTGGGGACCGTGATCCAGAGCCGGCCGCCGGCGTCGCGCAGCACGAAGTTGACCGCGGTCAGATCGTCGCCGTCGATGCGCTGGAGCACGGGCGCGAGCGCACCGGCGCGGGTCAGGCGGAAGACCCCGCCCTCGCTGTCGCCAAGATGGGCGACCAGGAACGAGCCGTCCCGGTCCAGCGCGAAGCCGTTGGGATGGAGCGGCCCCGACAGGTCCAGCGACGCGCCGGCATAGAGCCGGCGGCCGCCATCGGGGGTGACGTGAGAGATGCCGCCGCGCATGTCGGAGGCGAAGACGTCGCCGGCGCGGGTCGCCACCACGCATTCCGGCCGTGCGAACCGGTCGCCGAACAGGGCGACGCTGTCGAGGGGAACCTGAGGTTGCGTCATCGCTCGAACATCATCGCGGGCAGCCAGGTCGCCATGCCGGGGAACAGCGTCAGCAGCACGAGGAACGCCAGGCACAGGCCGTAATAGGGCACCACGCCGCGCACGATCTCGCCCAGCGGCGCGCCGGAGATGCGCTTGATGACGAACAGGTTGATGCCGAAGGGCGGGGTGAGCTGGCCGAGCTCGATCAGCACCACCAGCGCGATGGCGAACCAGATCGGGTCGATGCCGTAGGCGACCACCGCCGGGAACAGCAGCGGCACTGTGATGACGATCATCGCGATGCTCTCGATCAGGCAGCCGAGCACCACGTAGAACACCAGCAGCGCCAGCAGGAAGGCGTAGCGCTCCAGTTCCAGCGACAGCAGCCAGGCCGTCAGTTCCGAGCCGAGCCGGGCGTTCTCGAAGGCATAGGCGAACACCATGGCCGCGACGACGATGAACAGGATCGAGCAGCTCGACCGCAGCGAGGCGAACACCGATTCCACCAGCATGGCGGGCCGCAGCCCGCCCACCAGCGCGCCGATGGCGACCGCCATGACGCAGCCCAGCGCCGCCGCCTC
>JAEWEX010000521.1 GCA_023389135.1 Pseudomonadota bacterium
ACCAGGCGATCTGGAACGGCCCGGCGCGCGACTTCATCCTGCCCGCCAACCCCAACCTCCAGATCGCCGGAGGCGCGCTGGCGACGGCCGGGGACCTTCCCGGGCTGGCTGCGGCCACCGGCCTGCCGGACGCCGCGCTGACGGCGACCGTCGCCGCCTACAACCGGGCGGTCGATTCCGGCGCCACGGCCGTGCTATCCCCGCCGCGGACCGCCGCGCGACACCGCCCCTGGCCGATCCGCGTCGCGCCGTTCCACGCCGTGCCGCTGGCCGCCGGCATCACCTACACCATGGGCGGCATCGCCATCGACGCAGCGAGCCGCGCGCTCGACGGCGACGACCGGCCCATACCGGGCCTCTATGCCGCGGGCTGCACCACCGGCGGGCTCGAAGGCGGCACCGCAGCCGGCTATGTGGGCGGGCTGGTCAAGTCCGGCGTCAGCGCGCTCAGGGCCGCCGAAGCCATCGCCGCCGCGCGATCCTGACGCCGACCGAACACGGGGAGTGAAGCCGATGCCCAAGGGCCTGTTGATGGTCGCCATGCAGCCCGCCGCCGGAGAGGAGGAGGAATTCCAGGACTGGTACGACACCGAGCACGTGCCCGAGCGCGCCGCCATCGACGGCTTCCTCACCGCACGGCGCTATGTCTGCACCTCGGGCTGGCCGCGCTACCTGGCGGCGTACGACCTGCGCGACCTCGACGTGCTGGGCGAAGCGGGCTACCGCGCGATCTCCGGCGCAAACTTCTCGCCGTGGTCGAAGCGGGTCCTGGCGCGCGTTCAGGGGCTCTACCGGGTCGAGGGGCTCCAGGTCCATCCCGGAGAGGTTTCGGCCGGCGACAACGGGCAGTTCCCCTGGCTCACGCTGTGGCGGTTCCGCGGCGCGGGGGACGGAATGGCGGCCGACATCCTGGCGGGCCTGGACGCGGCCTATGCGGGACGCCGCGAGGTGGTGCAGACGCGCCTGTTCCGCTCCACCTATGACGGCGAGGGCGACCATGTGGCGCTGGTGGAGACGCGCGCCCCGGGCGAGGCGGTGCCGCTCGACATGGCGGCGCTGGGACCGGCCGGCGAGCGCCTCGACCTGCTCAACCACTATGCCCGCTACTGGCGCCACGGCCGCCTGCACGGCGTCCTGTCGGACTGACGCCGGCGCGGGGCCTCAGGAGCGGCGCGGCTGGGCGGCCGCGCGCACCCGCGACGCCGGCCGCGCGCCCGGCTCGTCGGCGATGGCGAGGTAGGTGGTCCAGCCCTCGTCGGTGACCACCGAGCGCATCAGCAGTTCGAGATTGGTCGCGACATACTCGTCGAACGTGGTCACGTCCTTGAACCGCCAGTATTTCAGCGCCCAGGTGTGGGCCACCATGATGGTCTGGTAGACGAACAGCTCCACATTGATCGGCCTGAAATAACCGCCGTCCACGCACAGCTTCGCGCAGCGGCCGATCAGCTCGTTGCTTTCGATCTCCATGTTCTTGATGGCTTCGCGCTGATCGGCGCGCAGCGATTTCGTCTCGCGATAGGTCAGCATCGTGGCGTCGCGGTTGGCGTCGATGACGCTGCAATAGGCCTTGAAGCCGGCGACGAACTTGTGGACCGGGTGTTTCACCGTGCCCATGGCGGCTGGCACCGCGCGCTTGTTGGTGTGGACGATCAGCTGCAGCGCCAGGAAGAGGATGTCCTCCTTGTCGGTCACATACTGGTAGATCAGCCCCGGGCTGACGCCGGTCGCCTCCGCGATCTCCTTGACGGTGGTGGCGTGGTAGCCCTTGCGCGAGAACAGCGTGATGGCGGTGCGGACGAACTGCGTGCGGCGGTGGGTGACGAGATCGACGTCCTCGACCTGGCTCTTCACCAGTCCCGCCAGCTTCGGATCGGAGAACCAGGCGTCGTCTCCGCCGGCCGGCTCCGCCCGGGTGCGCGATGCGCGCCGGGCCTTTGCGACCGGCGCCGCCGACGTCGCCTTTCCCTTGGTCACCCTCGGCATGATCAGTTCCCATCCCCCCGATTGTTGAAGAATAGCATTCGCCCGATCATGCCGAAACGCAATCGCGGCCAAAGTCTACGACCTGCGGGCCTCGCGCCCTACTCCGTCCGCCGGGCGCCGGCGCGGCCGGCTTTCGCGGGCGATGCGGGCGGTCGCGCAATGGAGGGCGGAGTGCGGGGAATCGACGCCTCAGGATGAATGATCATACATTCGTTGCAGGTGCGACCTAGTTCGAAAATCGACCAGCAGATATTCGCTCCACGCAAAGCGCGGCGGGAATTGCGGGTTTGCGGAAATCCGGCCGATCCGCCGCGCCGGTCGCGCGGTCAGCCCTCGATGCGCGACAGGTCCGCCACCGCGCGCGTGGCCCGGCGGAGGCCTGCAAGCAGCCTGAGCCGGTTGATGCGGATCGCGGCATCGTCGGCGTTGACGGTCACCTCGTCGAAGAAGGCGTCGATGGGGTAGCGCAGCCGCGACAGCCGCTTCATGGCGTCGACGAAGTTTTCCGCCTCGACGTCGGCGGCGACGTCGGTGCCCACCGTGTCGACCGCGACGAACAGGGTGCCCTCGGCGTCCTCGATGAACGCGTCGGGATCGGCCGCGTCCTCGAAGGCGCCGTCCCCGTCCTTCTTCTCCTCGGCGCGCAGGATGTTGGCGGCGCGCTTGTAGCCGGCCAGGAGGTTGCGCCCGTCCTCGGTCTCCAGCATGCGCGCCAGCGCGTCGATGCGGCGCAGCGCGAGGATGACGTCTCCATCGGTCTCGACGGCGAACACGGCGTCCACCAGATCGTGGCGCTGACCCTGCTCGCGCAACTGGACCTTGAGGCGGTCGACCAGGAACGCCATCAGGTCGCCGGCGACCGCGCGCGCCTCCTTGGCGGCTCCGCGCTCGTCTGCGCCGTCCTTCAGACGCACGAGGTGGAGCGCCACATAGGGTTCCAGCAGTGCGCGCAGCTTCAGCCTGACGCCGTTCTCGAGGATGATGCGGATCACGCCCAGCGCCGCCCGGCGCAGCGCATAGGGGTCCTTGGAGCCTGTCGGCTTCTCGCCGATCGCCCAGAAGCCGGTCAGCACGTCGAGCTTGTCGGCCAGCGCCACCGCGATCGAGACCGGATCGCGCGGCACCCGGTCGGACGGCCCCTGCGGCTTGTAGTGGTCCTCCAGCGCCTGCGCCTGGGCAAGGCTGCGGCCCTGCAGCGAGGCGAGATAGCGGCCGATCAGGCCCTGCAGCTCGGGGAACTCGCCCACGGTCTCGGTGACGAGATCGGCCTTGGCGATGCGCGCGGCGTCCTCGGCCTCGTCGGCATCGGCCCGGGCGGACGGCGCGATCTCGCGGGCCAGCGCCACCATGCGCTCCACCCGGTCGCCCTGGGTCCCGAGCTTCTCGTGGAACACGACGCTGCCGAGCTTGCGGGCGCGCTCCTCCAGCGGGATCCGCTTGTCCGTCTCCCAGAAGAACCGGGCGTCGGCGAGGCGCGCGCGCACCACGCGCTCGTTGCCGGCCACGATCTCGCGCCCGCCATCGGCCGGCTCGATGTTGGCGACCATGAGGAAGCGGTTGGCGAGCCTGCTGGTGCGCGGATCGCGCAGCACGAAGCATTTCTGGTTGGCCCGGATGGTGGAGCGGATCACCTCCTCCGGCACCTGCAGGAAGCTTTCCTCGAACGAGCCCATCAGCACCACCGGCCATTCGACCAGGCCCGCCACCTCGTCCACCAGCGCCTCGTCCTCGACGAGGTCGAGCCCGGCGGCGAAGGCGAGGCCGCGGGCGTCATGGGCGATGATGTCGCGGCGGCGGGCGGGATCGAGCACCACCTTCGCCGCCTCCAGCGACGCCACGTAGTCGTCCAGCCGCCGGACCCGGATCGGCTCCGGCGCGAGGAAGCGATGACCCTGCGTCAGGTTGCCCGACGGGACGCCGTCGACCTCGATCGGCACGGTCTCCGGCTCCTCGTCGGGGCCGCCGAAGGTGCACAGGATCGACCGCAGGGGCCGCACCCAGCGCAGTTCGCCCTCGCCGGATCGCATGGATTTGGGCCACGGGAACGCGCGCACCACCTCGGGCACGATCTCCGCCACCAGCGCCGGCGTGATCCGGCCCGGCTTCTCGATGACGGCGAGGTAGAAGTCGCCCTTGGGATCCTGCTGGACGATGGCCTCGGTGATGGCGGACAGCCCCGCCGCCTTGAGGAAGCCTGCCAGCGCCTTGTCCGGTGCGCCGACCCGCGGTCCCTTGCGCTCCTCGCGCCGGTCCGGCTGGCGGGCGGGCAGCCCCTGGACCGCCAGCGCCAGCCGGCGCGGCGTGGCGTAGGCGACGGCCCCCTCATAGGTGACGCCGGCTTCGACCAGCGCCTCGGTGACGAGCCGCTTCAGATCCTCCGCGGCGCGCTGCTGCATGCGCGCGGGAATTTCCTCGGAGAACAGTTCGAGAAGGAGGTCGGGCATGGCGGCTCTGGGGGCTCCGCGCGGCTCTGGCCGGTGATCTGGCGGAAGCGGAACGGGGCGCTCTGTTGCGGACGGAAACTCGGTCCGCCCGTCGTAGCGAGCCCGGGGGGCGCTGTCCATATGCCGGCGGGCCCGGACGGTGCGCCTGTTGCCCGCCCCGGGCGTCCTTGACTTCCCGGCCTCCGCCGCAACACGCTCGGCCGCCGCCCGCCCCCTGCGCCGGAGCAACGGACCGCGACATGTCCCGCATCGACGACGCCCGCCCTTTCGTGCCGCTCGGCATCGCCGTGCTCACCGTGTCCGACACGCGCAGCCTCGACGAGGACCGCTCGGGCTCGACGCTCGCCGAGCGGATCGCGGCGGCCGGCCATCGCCTGGCCGGGCGCGCCATCGTGCCCGACGACCGCGGCGCCATCCGCGGCGCGGTGCAGGGCTGGATCGCCGATCCCGCCGTGGACGTGGTGATCACCACGGGCGGAACCGGGTTCACCGGCCGGGACGTGACGCCGGAGGCGCTGGAGCCGCTGTTCGAGAAGCGCATGGAAGGCTTTTCCAGCCTGTTCCACACGCTTTCCAGCGCCAAGATCGGCACCTCGACGCTGCAGTCCCGGGCGACCGGGGGCCTGGCCGGCGGCACCTTCGTGTTCGTGCTGCCGGGCTCGCCCGGCGCCTGCCGCGACGCGTGGGACGGGGTGCTCGCGGCCCAGCTCGACTACCGCCACCGCCCGTGCAACTTCGTGGAGATCGCGCCGCGTCTGGACGAGCACCTGAAGCGCCGCAAGGGCTGACGCCTCAGAGATAGAGCCGCGCCAGCAGCCGCGGCGGCACGCGCAGCGCCAGCAGGCCGAAGCCCACCGCCCTGCGCGCCGAGGGCCGCGGCCGGACGGGCCGGGCCAGCGCACGGGCGCGCAGCGTCACGATCCGGCTGCGGCCGATGCGGCGGGCGAGGTCGGCATCCTCCATGGCCGGCAGCGGCCGGAAACCGCCCAGACGCTCGTAGAACCCGTGATGGATGAGCAGCCCCTGCTCCGGCGTCGGCACGCCGGTGACGAAGCGTCCAAGGCCGCTGAGCAACTCCTGCGCCCGCGCGCCCGGCCCGGTCTCGTCCACCGCGTGGCGGAACACCATGGCGGTGCGGTGGACCGCGCCCCTGCGCTCGATCGTCTCGATGGTATGACGGGCCTCCATGTGCCAGGCCGGCTCCAGCGTCACCCCCGGCGCAAGGAACATCAGCCACGGCCCCTTGGCGCGCCTGGCGCCCTCCGCGAGCCGCAGCGCCCGGTCGACGGGCCCGTCCAGCACCACGCAGCCGGCGAAGTCCGCCACGTCGCGCGTCCTGTCGGTCGAGCCGCCATCGACCACCACCACGTCGCGCACCATGCCGTCGGCCGCCGCCGAGACCAGGGCCGCAAGCGTCGGCACCAGCGCCCGCTCGTCGTCGAGGGCAGGGATCACCACACTGATCATGGGACCTTTCCGTTGAATTCGCGCGTTCAGAATACAGCATGTGAAACGTATGCGAAACGCCGCATCTCGCACATGCGAAGACACAATGTTCTTGTTTTGTTCGTTCTCCGGTGCTAGGTAGGCCAGATGGAGCCGCAGATCCGCCTTCCCGACGACATCGCTGCCGGCGTTCTGCGCGAGCGCCGGCGCGGGCGCGGGGCCGCGTCCAACCGCACCGGCCGCTTCGAGCCGCAGGCGCGCGTGGAGATCGATGACGGCTGGGAGACCGGCGGCGAGCTTCCACCCTTCCGCACCGAGGTGCGGCTGGAGGCGGCGCGCAAGATCATCACCCGCAACGACAGCCCCGACATCGGGTTCGACCGCTCCATCAACCCCTATCGCGGTTGCGAGCACGGCTGCGTCTACTGCTTCGCGCGCCCGACCCACGCCTTTCTCGGCCTGTCTCCCGGCCTCGACTTCGAGGCCAGGCTGACCGCCAAGCCCAACGCCGCCGAGTTGCTGCGCCGCGAGCTTTCGGCCCCCGGCTACCAGCCCCGCACCATGGCGCTCGGCACCAACACCGATCCCTACCAGCCCATCGAGCGCGAGCACCGCATCACCCGCTCGGTTCTCGAGGTCCTGGCGGAGACCGGCCACCCGGTGGGCATCGTCACCAAGTCGAGCCTGGTGGCGCGCGACATCGACATCCTCGGTCCCATGGCGGCGCGCGGGCTGGCTAAAGTCGCGATCTCCGTCACCACGCTCGATCCCGTGCTGGCGCGGCGCATGGAGCCCCGCGCCCCGACGCCGTCGCGGCGGCTGGAGACGGTGCGCCGGCTGGCGGATGCCGGCATCCCCGTATCGGTGCTGTTCGCGCCGGTGATCCCGGCCCTGAACGACCACGAGACGGAGCGGGTGCTGGACGCGGCCCGCGCCGCCGGCGCCGGCGAGGCGGGCTATGTGCTGCTGCGGCTGCCGCTGGAGATCAAGGACCTGTTCCAGGAATGGCTCGTGGAGCACTACCCCGACCGCGCCCAGCGGGTGATGAGCCTGATCCGCGAGACCCGCGGCGGCAAGGCCTACGATGCCCGCTGGGGCAAGCGCATGACCGGCGACGGCGCCTATGCGTGGACCGTTGGCCGGCGCTTCGAGCTGGCCGCGCGGCGGCTGGGGCTCAACGCCCGGCGCCTGAAGCTCAGGACCGACCTTTTCACCCCGCCGCCGCGTCCCGGCGAGCAGCTTGCACTGTTCTGAGGAGACCGGGCCATGTCCAGCCGTGTCCGCGCCGAATTCGAGCCCCGCATCAGCCTGGTGACGCTGGGCGTCGCCGATGTCGAGCGTTCCGCCCGGTTCTACGAGGGGCTGGGCTTCCGCCGCTCGCGCGGGTCGAGCGTGGAGTCCACCGTGTTCATCCCCCTGCGCGGCATCGTGCTTGGGCTCTACGGCCGCTCCGCCCTGGCGGAGGATGCCGGCATGTCCGACGGCGTGGCGGGCTCGTTCGGCGGCATCACGCTCGCCTACAACGCCCGCGACCGGGACGAGGTCGAGACCCTGTTCGCCCGCGCGGTGGAGACCGGCGCCCGCGCCCTGCGGACGCCGCGCGAGACGGCCTGGGGCGGCTATTCCGGCTATGTCGCCGATCCCGACGGCCATCCCTGGGAGATCGCCTTCAACCCGCACTGGGCCCTGAGCGAGGACGGCGCCCTGCGCCTGCCGGCATGACAAGGCGGTCCACCGTCACGCCCCGGCCCGGCCGGGGCGCGCGGCTTCCGTCTCCACCGGAGAAAGCGGGGCCATCCGGTCAAGCCGGATGGTGACGGAGGGAGACGGGCAGCGTCCACGGGCAGGGCCGCAAAACACCGTCATGCTCCGGCTCGACCGGAGCATCCAGCCTCCCTTCCCGGCCGGCGAGAGCTGAACCATCCGGTCAGGCGGGATGGCGACGCAGAACTCCGTCCCCTCCCCGAATCATGCCGATCCGTGCCAGAAATCGCGCATGCCTGCCGCCAGACGCGCCCTCCGGCCCGAACTGCCGCTGTTCCCCGACATTGCCGGCCTGCCGGACGGCGTGTCGGTGGCGGGGGTGGACGAGGCCGGCCGCGGCCCCCTGGCG
>JAEWEX010000532.1 GCA_023389135.1 Pseudomonadota bacterium
GTTCCGGATAGGACTCCACCATGTTGAGCCCGCCCAGCGGCTTGGACTGGCCCTGGTGGCAGGTGCCGCACGCCACCTTCGGCGCGTCGCCATTGGGGCCGAGCCGGTGCGGCGGGTAGGTGGGGCCGAGCGGCTCCAGATACTCCCGGTTCAGCCCCCGCACCATGTTGATGCCGTGCCAGGCGGTGACGCGCAGCGGGCTGCTGGACTCCCAGCTGGAGAAGCTGCGGCTGTTGTGGCAGAAGGTGCAGTTGACCCCCAGCGCGCCGGACATATGCATCATCAATGCATAGCTGCCCTCGGTCTGCTGGATGGTCGCGCCCGGCGTGCCGTCGGGCAGGGCGGTCTGGCCCACCACGCGGATCGCGGTCTCGTCGCCGCGGAACAGCGTCGAGAACGGGTCGTTGGGCAGCGACGTGTAGCCGGCGGTGACCGAGGCGGTGTTCTGGCCCTTCCGGCTCGCGGTCATGCCGCCGGCCTCCGGCAGGCCGTTGTCCTCGAACCAGATGTTGCCGGGCACGGGCTGGCCGCGATGGCAGGTGAAGCAGGTGACGCCGGTGGCGCCCACATGGTCCGACCAGTCGGTGTTGACCGCCCGCGTCATCTCGATCATGCGCCGCGACACGACCTTGGTGTAGACCTCGTCGGAGGCGAGGTTTTCCGGGTTGTGGCAGTAGTTGCAGCCCTGCTCGGGCGACACCCATTCGGTGATGGCGGCCATGACGCGGATGAAGTCCGCTTCCGGCAGGTCGCCCAGCACCTGGACGTTCTGGTAGACGTCGCGTGCGAGCGGCCCCTCCGGCGGCCCGGGCGGGATGCCCTCCGACGGCTGGACGCGGGCGGCCTCGGTGCGCGCCGCGTCCCGCGGGTTGGTGACCTGCTCCATGCCGAGCCCGCGATAGCCGAGCTGGGTCACCTCCACCGGCGGCCGGTCCCAGCCGGCCCCCAGCATCATGGCGGCGCCCAGAAGGGCGGTTGCGCCGACCGCGGCGGCGATGCCGTAGTTCATGTCACGAACCTCCGATGGCGGGATCGGCGACGGGCGTGGAGATCGGATACATCGGCGCGACGCCGTGCTTCTCCGCCCAGAGGAACCAGTTGTCGACCACCGTGCCGGTGAGCAGGATGCCGATGCCGCCCGTCAGCGGGCACAGCACGGCGAACCACCACGCCCAGCGGTGAACCGACTCCATGGTGGCGTTGAACCCCATGGTCCACCGCCAGAACAGCGCGGCGCGCTCGGACGCGGTGCCGCGGTCGGTGATCTGCTCGATCTCGCGCTCGCCGCCGAAGCGGCTCACGGCCAGGATGGTTGCGCCATGCATGGCGAACAGCAGCGCCGACCCGTAGAGGAAGGCGATGGAGAGCATGTGGAACGGGTTGTAGAACAGGTTGCCGTAGCGGATGGAGAACGCCGCGGTCCAGTCCAGGTGCGGGAAGATGCCGAACGGCACGCCCTCGCTCCAGCTTCCCATCAGCAGCGGCCGGATGAAACCCAGCACCAGGTAGAGCCAGATCGCGGCGGCGAACGCCCAGGCGACGTGGGTGCCGAGCCCCAGCGCCCGCGCCCGCCGGTACATGCGCACCCACCACAGGATGATGGAGGTGGTGAGGAAGAAGCCCGCCATCAGCCACCAGCCGCCCTCGTTGAGCGGCGGGATGATGCGCAGGCCGTGCTCCGGCGAGGGCGCCTCCAGCGCCAGCCACGGCAGCTGGCGCACGAACTGGATCGGATCCCAGTTCACCGAGGCCAGCATGTTCAGGCCGATGATCTCGATGGCGATCACGCCGCAGACGATCGACCAGACGCCGATCCAGCCGAGATAGATCGGCCCGATCTGCGCGTTGCCGAAGATGCCGATGAGCCGGCTGAAGGTCGGCGTCCCGCGGCGCAGGCTGTCGCCCGCCGGCAGCGCGATCCCCAGCTCGGGAACGCCCCGGACCTGCACGCGCGTGAAGATGTTCTGGTATTCGGGCATGGTCTTGTCCCCCCGTCAGCGCCAGATCGGCAGCTCGAGCCACCAGTTCCACCATTCGGGCCAGCCGCGGGTCCAGAACGGACCGCTGATGATGATGCACACCGCGCTCCAGAACACGGCGGCGAGCGCCAGGAACAGGCCCAGCCGGTGGATGCCGAGCGTCCCGATCGAGTATCCGATGGTGTCGCGGAAGAAGGTGTCCTCGTATTCGGGGGACTTCACTGCCTCGCCGCGCTTCGGGTTGGTCGCCGATAGCACCAGCGCCCCGTGCAGCGACAGCGCCAGCGTCGTCGTGAAGAAGAACGACACCGCGATCATGTGCGCGGGATTGTAGTGGAAGTGCAGGTACTGGTAGCCGACGTTGGAGACCCAGTCGAGGTGGCTGATGATGCCGTAGGGGAAGCCGTGGCCCCAGGCGCCCAGCAGCACCGGCCGGATCACCACCAGCGAGACGTAGGCGAAGATCGCGACGCCGAACGCGAACGGCACGTGGTAGCCGATGCCGAGCTTGCGGCAGATCTCGACCTCGCGCAGCGCCCAGGACACGAACGAGCCGATGGCGCAGAAGGTGATGATCTGCCACAGCCCGCCCTCCTTCATGGGGGCGAGCGCCAGCCCGTGGCTGAGATCGGGCGGGTTGATGGAGATCTGCCACAGGTTCCAGGTCGGCCCGATGGCCGCGCCGTAGACGATCAGCGCGGTGCCCAGCGTGGCGAAGAACATCGTGGTGACGCCGAAGAAGCCGACATAGAATGGGCCGACCCAGAAGTCGAACAGGTCGCCGCCGATCAGCGTGCCGCCGCGGACGCGGTATTTTCTCTCGAAGCTGAGCATTGCCATTGGCGGACCCTCCCCGCGGGCGCAGGCTGTTTGGTCGGTGAAGGGGCGCCGCCGGCCCGGGGCGGGCGGGCCGGAGCGGACGGAACCCGTCCCTCCGCCCCCCGGCCGCGCCGGCGACGCCGTTTCGCAGTGCCGGCTACGAGACGTGTCTCGACGCCGGGACGACCAGGCTCGTCGTGGTGGCGGTGGTGCTTGCCCCCTCCAGCCAGTTGAACCGGTCGGTGCTGAGCAGGATGAAGTGGATCAGCAGTGCCAGCACGAAGAGGAACGTGAACAGGGCGACGAGCGTCCTGCGCGGATCGAACAGAAGCCAGACCTTCCACATGTTCCCCTCCTAACCCAGATGCGCCATGACATTGCCGGCGGCGAGCTTCACCCCGTCCACCAGCGCTGCATAGCCTTCGGGTCCAGGAAGCCACGGACGCCACTGCCAGACCAGGAAGTGGGCGATGATGGCGATCACAGTGAAGGCGATGAAGCTGGTCACAAAGATCTTGTGAAACTCCTGCGCCTCACTTTCAGAGAGCCCGGTCAGGCTCACTGGTCTACCCATTTCTGCCATTGTGTTTACCCTCGGCTAGTTGTTGGCCCTGCGGCCGATGCCGGGAAGCGGGCCCCCCGGTGCGGACCGCCGCGGCGCTTGCGCGTCGTGGCGGACATTCCCCCCGTGCCACCGGGTGGAATTCTCGTGACCGTCGGTCACATGAAGGCGAACGGTATGGTCGCGTAGGCGTCGGTGCGGGCCTGCCGGAAGATCGACACCCGGGCCGGCGCGCCGGTGCGGCGCGGGACCAGCCGCGACACCGCCGCCGCGATCAGGAACAGCACGAAGCTCGCGAGGAACATCAGGCGGAACTGGCGCTTGTCGGCGCCGTGCCGCGCGGGGGAGCCGGTGGTGCGTGCCATGTGGTTTGACCTCCCAGTCAGTGGCCCTGCGGCCGCGCGCGCCGGCCGGTGCCGGTGCGGTGTTTCGGTGGCGTTCATGCGGGGGCCCCCTCGTGCAGGAGGCTCTGGGCCGCCTCGACGGCGGCGGTCCCGACCCGGGCCTGGCCGGCCTGGCGGGCCGCCCGCTCGGCGGCGTCGCGCAGCCGCTTGGCGGCGGAGATGCGGATCAGCACCGGCATCGCGTCGACGAGTTCGTCCAGGGCGGCGCGGGCGGCGTCGTCCCAGGGCAGCTGCCGCTCGCCGCGCGCCGGCGTCGGCTCGACGCGGTCCATCTCGGCGCCCAGCGGCAGGATGTGGAACAGCGCGTCGAACAGCGCGTTGCACAGCTCCTGGACGATGTAGGCCGCGCCCGAATAGCCCATGAACGGCGTGCCGGTGTGGCGGCGGATGATGGAGCCGGGGAACGAGGCGGGGATGTAGATCGCCTTGGCGCCGATTTCCGCGAGATACATGCGCTCGTTGTAGCTGCCGAACATGATCAGCGGCGTCTTGTCCCTGACGGCCCTGCGGACGGCCTCGTTGTCGGGCTTGGCGCCGGCGGTGCGGGCGAAGGCGAAGGTGCAGGGCAGCCCCATCTCCGTTTCCAGGAAGTGGCGCAGGCCCCGCGCATAGGTCTCGGTCGCCACCACCGCGAAGCTCGCCGTGCCGAAGAAGTCCTGTGTCACGGAGCGCCAGATGTCCCAGACCGGCTTGATGGTGGTGTGCTTCTCGCGCTCGATGAACGGCTCCGGGTCGAGCCCGGTCAGCTCGCCCAGCTTGCGCAGGAAGCGCGTCGTCGAGTGCAGGCCGATGGGGGCCTGCAGGTAGGGCTTTTCCAGCGCCTCGCACAGCATGCGGCCGAATTCGCGGTACATGCAGATGTTGACGTCGGCGTCGACCAGCCGCGGCACGTCGGCGAGGTGGGTGCCCAGCGGGAACACCATGTTGATCTCGGCGCCGATGCCCTCGACCATGCGCCGGATCTCGGCGAGGTCCGACCAGCAGTTGAAGGTGCCGTAGGCCGGGCCGATGATGTTGACGCGCGGCCTGGCGCCCTCCGGCCTCGGCTTCTCCCGGGGCATCTTGCCGCCCTTGGCGCCGTACTCGCTCCACAGCCAGAACATGGCGCGGTTGGCGCACTGCCACTGGTCCTCGTCGATGGTGCGCGGCAGGAAGCGCTGGATGCCGGTGCCCTCGGGCGTCACGCCGCCGCCGATCATCTCGGCGATGGAGCCGGTGACGACGACGCTGGGCAGCGCCGGGTCCAGCGTCGCATGGGCGCGCTTCATCGCGCCCTCGGTGCCGTGCTGGCCCAGTTCCTCCTCCGACAGCCCGGTGACCACGATGGGCAGTTCGTGAGGCGGCAAACCGTCGGTGTAGTGCAGCACCGAGGTCACCGGCAGGTTCTCGCAGCCCACCGGCCCGTCGATGATCACCTGGAGGCCCTTGACCGCGGCGAACACGTAGACCGCGCCCCAGTAGCCGCCGGCCCGGTCGTGGTCGAGCACTAGCATCCGATCGCCTCCTCGGATTTGGGCCGGACGCCGAGCCGGGCCAGGTTCTTCTTGCGGAAGTCGGGCCGGTCGACCGGGGTGTCCTCCCAGATTCCGGAGGCGTCGCCGTGTCCGACGTCGCCGAAGAACGCCTTCATCTCGTCGAAGCGCGCCTTGCCGGCCATGGCGGCGTTTACCACCGCGGCCAGCGACCCGGCGCCGGCGGGCCCCATCAGCGGCCGCGCCGAGATCAGGTTGGTGAAATACAGCCCCGGGATCGCCATCTCCTTGGCCTTCTGCACCACCGGCGTGGTGCCGATGGCGAGGTCGGGCCGGAACGCGCGCAGCGCGGCGAGGTCCTGCTCCAGCGAGGCGCGGTAGGTGACGTGGACGCCCTTCGCCTCCAGCCATTCCCGGTCGGGATCGGACCATGCGGTGCGCGGGCAGGCGGTGCCCACATAGCGCAGGTCCGCGCCGCTCTCCACCAGCAGGCGCGCCACCAGCAGCTCGGAGCCCTCGTAGCCCGACAGCGTGATGCGCCCGCGCACGGGCCGCGCGGCCAGCGCCGCGCGGATGGCGGGCAGGATCGTCTGCTTGGCGGCGTCGATGCGCGCCTGCGGCACGTTGCAGGCCGCGCCGATGCCGTCGAGCCAGGCGGCGGTGCCGTCATGGCCGACCGGGGCGGAGCCGACCACGGTGCGCCCGGCCGCCTCCAGCTCGCGCACCACGGAGGTGTAGAACGGATGGATCGCCGCCACCGCGGCCCCGTCCAGCGCGGCGTAGAGCTCGCGCCACTCGCGGGTCGGCACCACCGGGCCGGCGGCCAGCCCCAGCGGCTCCAGCATCATGCCGATCCCGACCGGGTCGGCGGGGAACATCTCGCCCACCAGCGTCACGGTGGGCCGGTCGCCGACGCCGGCCCGCGGCGCCGCCACGGGCCCGGTCTCGGCCTCGCCGCGGGCATATTTCAGCATGGCGCCGGCCAGCACGTCCTTGGCCTCGGCATGGGTCGGCACGCCGAAGCCCGGCACGTCGATGCCGACGATGCGGACGCCGTTGATCTCCTTCGGCAACAGCTTCAGCGGCACGCCCGACGCGGTGGGCACGCACAGATTGGTGATGACCACGGCGTCGTAGAGCGCGGGATCGGCCAGCTTGAACACCGCCTCGCGGATGTCCTCGAACAGCTTGCCCGTGACCAGCGTCTCGGAGTTGAACGGCACGTAGCCGACCGTGCGGCGCGCGCCGTAGAAGTGCGAGGTGAAGGTGAGCCCGTAGACGCAGCACGCCGAGCCCGACAGCACCGTCGCCGTGCGTCGCATGCGCAGGCCGACGCGCAGGCTTCCGAATGCAGGGCACATGCTCTGCGGCTGGTCGTGGGGCCCGACCGGATAGTCGGCGGCGTATTGCGCCAGCGTCTCGCTCATGCCGGCCGCCTCGGCGGCCCTGAGCAGCTCCGCCTTGCCGCCATGGCAGCCGATGCCGTCGCCCGACGAGGCGGCCATGGCCGGCGCCGGGCCCACGGACCGCGCCGGCGCCGCGCCGTCATTGTTCATGGGCGCGTCGGCGGCCTCGTCATAGACGATCTCCGCCGTGGCCGGCAGGTCGTCGTCGAGGCGCGGCCGGTCGTCGGTCATGGCGCTCACACGATGTCGTAGACGACTTCGAGGGAGGGCTTCTTCACCGTCGTCCTGCCGCACATGTCTTCTTCGGTGGCGGGCACCAGGACGAAGTCGCGGCCGGTGCTTTCGCTGGAGAACAGGCCGAGCAGCGCGTCCTGGCCCAGCGGCGCCGGCTGGCGCGGCTGCGAATCCGCCACGTTCTGCGCCAGTTCCTCGAACAGCGGGCCCCAGCGGTCGCCGGGGCGGCCGACGATGTGGTAGTTCGCGCTCTTGCGGCGGATGTCCTCGTCGGCGGGGATCGCCGCCAGCACCGGGATGCCAACCGCCTCGGAGAAGGCCGCCGCCTCGCCGGTGCCGTCGTCCTTGTTGATGACCATGCCGGCGACGCCGACATTGCCGCCGAGCTTGCGGAAATACTCCACCGCCGAGCAGACATTGTTGGCGACGTAGAGCGACTGCAGGTCGTTGGAGCCGACCACGATCACCTTCTGGCACATGTCGCGGGCGATCGGCAGGCCGAAGCCGCCGCACACCACGTCGCCCAGGAAGTCCAGCAGCACGTAGTCGAAGCCCCACTCGTGGAAGCCCAGCTTCTCCAGGAGCTCGAAGCCGTGGATGATGCCCCGCCCGCCGCAGCCGCGGCCGACCTCCGGCCCGCCCAGCTCCATGGCGAACACGCCGTCGCGCTTGAAGCAGACGTCGCCGATGGCGACCTGCTCGCCGGCCAGCTTCTTCTTCGTGGAGGTCTCGATGATGGTCGGGCACGCGCGCCCGCCGAACAGCAGCGAGGTGGTGTCGCTCTTGGGGTCGCAGCCGATCAGCAGCACCTTCTTGCCCTGCTGGGCCATCATGTAGCTGAGGTTGGCCAGCGTGAACGACTTGCCGATGCCGCCCTTGCCGTAGATGGCGATGACCTGGGTCTCCTTCTTCACCGCGCCGGCGGGGGCGGGCGCGGGCTCGATGGCGGCCTCCGCGCGCAGCAGGTCGCGCATCAGGGTCTGCGGCGAAGCGTTCATGACGGGCGCCTCCAGTCGAGGATCATTTTCAGGCATGAGGGGTCGCCGAAGGCGGTGCGGTAGGCGCGCTCGGCCTCCCCCGCGCCCAGGCGGTGCGTGATCAGGCCGTCCAGCGACAGCCGCCCCTCGGCGACCAGGCGCGAGACCGCGGCGATGTCGTCGGGGCGCCATTCGGCCGCGACGCGGATGCGCGCCTCGCGCATGAAGGCCGGCGGGAAGGTGAATGACAGCGCCGCCTCGTAGAAGCCCGCCAGCACGATCTCGCCGCCGGCGGCGAGCCGGGCGATCAGGCTGTCCAGGATCAGGCTGTCGCCGCTGACGTCGCAGATGGCGCGGTAGTCGCGGCGTTCGTCGTCGTCGGGATGCAGCACGGCGTATCCGTCGCCGCCACGGGCGCGGGCGGCGTCGCGCTCCCACACCGCCGGCGGCTCTCCGCCCAGCGCCAGCACGGTGCGGGCGATCAGGCGGCCCAGCACGCCATGGCCGACCACCAGGTCCGGCAGCCGGTCCCCGGCGACGGCGGCATGGTGGGCGGTGGCGGCCAGCGCCAGCAGCACGCCGCGCTCCTCCAGCGCCGCGTCCACCGGCACCACCCGGCTCGCCTGCGTCACCAGCCGCGAGGCGGCGCCGCCGAACAGGCCGCGCACCTCGCCGAAGCAGCGCGCTCCCGGCACGAACACCCGGGCGCCGACATCGACGCCCGACAGCGCGCCGGCCTCGACCACGCGCCCGACGGTCTCGTATCCCGGCACCAGCGGGTAGCCCATGCCGGGAAACGGCGGCATGCGGCCGGTCCAGAGCAGTTTCTCGGTGCCCGTGGAAATGCCGCTCCACATCACCTCGACCGTCACGTCCGCCTCGCCCGCGGGGGCGAGATCGAGCGGCCTGAGGGCGAGATGCCCTGGCCTTTCGAGGACGACGGCAAGCGATGACATCGAGGAGGCCCCTTCCGCCGGCAGCTCCGGCTGACGACAAACTGTCGCAATGTCACTTTAGTTGGACAATCCGAAGCGTCAAGCATTGCTTACAGTTCAGGCACGGCTTTTCCGTAAGCCCAGCATGACGCCGGCCAGCAGCGGTCGCCGCGTGCGGGCCTGGCGCACGTCCCGGAAGCCTGCCCGGGAAAGCATGTCGGCGAGCTGCTGCGGGGTGCGGGCCCGTCCCCGGCCCATGGCCCAGAGGTAGAAGCCGAAATAGGCCTCTCCCATGGGCTCCGCGCCCGCCGTTCCGGCCATGGGCTCCGCCAGCACCAGCATACCGCCCTCGGGCAGCGCGTCGTGCGCGGATCTCAGCAGCGCCGCGGCCTCCGCGTCGTCATGGTCGTGGATCACCCGCACCAGCGAGATGGTGTCAGCGCCGCGGGGCAGCGGGTCGCGGTGGAAGTCGCCGCCGAAGGTCGGCGCGCGTGCGCCGAGGCCGTGCGCCTCGAGCGCCCGGCGGCCGCGCTCGGCCACGGCCGGCAGGTCGAACAGCATCAGCTCCAGCTCCGGCGCCCGCGCGCCCGCCGCGATCAGGAAGCCGCCCTCGCCGCCGCCCACGTCCAGCAGCCGCCGCCGGCCGGCCAGCGGAACCGCGTCGAGGATGTCCCCCGCCACCAGCGGCTGCGAGGCCGACATCAGCGCGCTGTAGGCC
>JAEWEX010000038.1 GCA_023389135.1 Pseudomonadota bacterium
CCGTGCCAGTCGCCGAGCGCCAGATAGTCGAGGCCCGCCCGCCGCCCCCGGTCGGGCGCGATCACCTCGGAGGCCGCGGCGTCCTCGGAAAAGCTGCGGACGGGGCCATGGGCGAGCCCGATGCGGACGGCGCCCTCCGGCGTCGGCGCGGCGTCCATCCATCCGGTCAGGTCGCGGCCCGGGCGGCGGGTCGTGCATGGCGCCGGCAGCAGCACGGCGTCCGCCGCCAGCTCCAGCGGGCGGGGCTCGACCGCCAGCACGACGTTGTCGGGGGCCTCGGCCGCCAGCGTCGTCCAATGCTGCGCGGCCTGGAGCGAATCATGGTTGCCGGGCAGCACCACCCAGCGGAGCGGGGCGTGATGGCCCATCTCGGCCAGCGCCTGCCGGCGCACGTCCGGGGCCGGCGTCTCGGTGTCGAAGGTGTCGCCCGCCAGCAGGATCGCGGTCGCGCCGCGCTCCCTCGCGTGCTGGGCCAGCCGCGCGATCACCGCATGCCGCGCCTCGCGCAGCCGCCCCGGAAGGTCGCCGGAGAACGCGCCGAACCGCTTGCCGAGATGCAGGTCGCTGGAATGGATGAAACGGAACATGCAGGCCGAGGGCTGAACGGCGGGCGCCGGGAAGGTCTGAAGCGTATCGCCATCCCGCACCGTCCACCAAGCCCGCACCATCCGCTGCGATGCCGCATCCCGCTGACGGTATACCGTTGACGGATGTCCGGGCTGCATGCTTTCCTTCCTCGTCCCGGTCCGCGAAGGAGCGTCGCGCTTGCCGTCGGAACTGCCCCAGATCCAGCGCCTGTCCCTGGAAACGCAGGTGTTCGACGTCCTGCGCCAGCAGATCCTGGACGGCCGGCTGGCCGGCGGGCTGAGGCTGGTGCAAAGCGAGATCGCGGCCCGGCTCGGCGTCTCGCGCATTCCGGTGCGCGACGCCTTCCGCAAGCTGGAGGGCCTCGGCCTGGTCGAGAGCGACGACCGCGGCAACTGCTTCGTGCGCACGCAGAGCCTCAGCGACCTGCGGGAGGTCTACGAGATTCGCCGCCGGCTGGAGACGCTGGCCGCCGCGCGCGCGGTGGCCCGGGCCTCCGAGCGCGACATCCGCCGGCTGGAGGGCCTGCTGGAGGGCATGGAGCGCGCCGCCGCGGCCGACGACATGGCGTCCTATGTGGAGCTCAACGGCCAGTTCCACCTGCAGATGTACGAGGCGTCCGGCTCCAAGCGGCTGGTGAGCCTGATCTCGGGCCTGTGGTCCGGCCTGCCGCCGCTGACGCCCATGACCGTGACCGGCCAGATCCAGGCGTCGCTGGACCAGCACCGCGAGATCCTGGCGCTGCTGAAGGCGCGCGACGCCGCCGGCGTCGAGCGCGCCATCGCCGAGCACATCACCCTTTCGGAGGAGAAGCTGATCGCCACCTTTGGCGACCGTTTCGAGCAGTAGCGAGCCCCGGCCGGAAGAGCCGGGGCCAGGAGGAAGCGCGTGTACATCGTCGCCATCGATACCGGCGGTACCTTCACGGACCTCGCGGCGTTCGACGCCGGGGCCGGGCGCGTGATCTACACCAAGTCGCTGACGCGCTACGACGACCTGGTCGGCGGCATCACCGACTGCCTCGCCAAGACCGATGTCGGCATCGACGCCACCAGCCTGTTCAAGCACGGCACCACGCTGGTCATCAACGCGCTGCTGCAGCGCAACGGCGCCAAGAGCGCGCTGGTCACCACCAGGGGGTTCCGCGACACGCTGGAGCTGGGCCGCGGCAACCGGCCGGAGCCGTTCGACATCGCCTATCGCCGCCATCCGCCGCTGATCCCGCGCGAGCTGCGCTTCGAGCTGGACGAGCGCATGTCGTCGCAGGGCGAGCCGCTCACCGCGCCCGACCCCGCCGCCGTGGAGGCGCTGGCGCGGGAGCTCGCGGCGCAGGGCGTCGAGGCGGTCGCGATCTCGTTCCTCAACGCCTACGCCAATTCCGCCCATGAGGAGGCGGTGGCCACCCGCCTCAGGGCGCTGCTGCCCGGCGCCTATGTCACCGCCGGCACCGAGCTGTCGCGGGAATGGTACGAGTTCGAGCGCACCGCGACGGTCGCCGCCAACGGCTATGTCGGGCCGCAGGTGGCGGAGTACTGCGCGGCGCTGGACCGCGAGCTCGCCCGGCGCTCGTTTCCCGGCCGATTCTTCATGATGGGCTCCAATGGCGGCGTGATCGGGCTCGACCAGTCGCTGAGCCAGCCCATCGTGCTGGTGGAATCGGGGCCCGTGGGCGGCTCCATCGGGGCGGCCGCCTATGCCGCCGCGCTGGACCTGCCCGGCGTCATCTCGTTCGACATGGGCGGCACCACGGCGAAATGCGCGCTGGTGGAGAACAGCCGGTTCGAGGTCAAGTCGTCCTACTACATCGGCGGCTACGACCGCGGCTTCCCGATCCGCTCGGCGGTGATCGACATCGTCGAGGTCGGGGCCGGCGGCGGCTCGGTGGCCTGGCTCGACGACCAGAAGCGGCTGCATGTGGGCCCGCGCAGCGCAGGCTCGACGCCGGGGCCGGTGTGCTACGGCCGCGGCGGCGCGGAGCCCACCGTCACCGACGCCAATCTCGCGCTCGGGCGGCTCAACCCGGTGGGCTTCCTGGGCGGCGAGATGGACCTGGACGGCGGGCTGGCGCTGGCCGCCATCGCCGACAAACTGGCCGGCCCGCTGGGATATGCCGCCGAGGACGGCGCGCTGCAGGTGGCGGAGGGCATGCTGGCCATCGCCTCCGTGATCATGGCGGGCGCCATCAAGCGCATCACGGTGGAGCGCGGCCGCGACCCGCGCGACTTCTGCCTGTTCGCCTATGGCGGCGGCGGGCCGCTGCACGCCGCGCGCATCGCGCGCGAGCTGCACGTGCCCATGGTGGTGGTGCCGCCGGAGCCGGGCAACTTCTCCGCGGTGGGGATGCTGCTGGCCGACATCCGCCGCGACGACGCCGCCACCTTCGTGCGCCTGCTGGACGGCCCGGCGCTGGAGGAGATGCGCGAGACCTTCGCCCGCCTGGAGCGGGACATGACGCCCCATCTCGCCGGCGAGGACGGCGGCGGCCAGGTCACCTTCGAGCACTTCGCCGAGTTCCGCTATCGCGGCCAGACCCACTCGGTGCTGACGCCCGTCGGCCGCGATGCCCGGCCCGACGAGCTCAAGCGCAGCTTCGAGGAGCTCTACCACAAGCGCTACGGCCATTCCGGGTCCAAGAACCCGGTGGAGTTCGCGACGCTGAGGCTGGTGGGCCACGGCGCCATCGACCGGCCGGCGCTGGAGGCGCTGACGCCCGCGCCCGCCGCCGGCGCGGCCCCGCAGCGCGGCGAGCGGCGGGTCTACTTCGCCGAGGCCGGCGGCTTCGTGCCCACCGCGGTGTGGCGCCGCGCCACCCTGCCGGCGGGCTTCGAGGCGGCCGGCCCGGCGCTGGTGGAGGAATACGGCTCGACCACCGTGGTCGGCCCCGGCGACCGCTTCGAGATCGGCCGGCTCGGCGAGATCCGCATCCATATCGGCCAGACGCAGTGACCGGGACCCAGCCCATGCACGCCCTCAAGCCCAAGCCGAGCGAGACCCCGCTGCCCGGCAAGTCCGCGGTCGACCCGATCACGCTGGAGATCATCCGCCACGGCCTGCAGTCGATCCCCGACGAGATCGAGGCCGACATCACCCGCACCGCCTACAGCCCGCTGGTCTACGAATACAAGGACTATGCGGTGGGCATGGTGGACGTCGAGGGCCGCCTGATCGCGCAGTGCAAGGGCGGCATCCCGCTGTTCCTCGCCAACGTGCTGGGCGTCGCCGTCCAGGACGGGCTCGCGCTCTACGGGCTGGAGCGGATCGAGCCGGGCGACGTGATCCTGACCAACCACCCGGGCACGTTCGGGCAGCACCTCAACAACGTGGTGATGTACACGCCGGTGTTCGATCCGGACGGGCGGAGCATCCTCGCCTTCATGGCGGTGCTGGTGCACTGGACCGATGTGGGCGGGCGCTATGTGGGCTCGTCGGCCTCCAACGACACCACCGAGATCTTCCAGGAAGGCGTCCAGCTCCGCACCGTCAAGCTGCACCGCCGCGGCGAGCCGGTGGAGGAGATCTACCGCATCATCGAGTGTAACACGCGCTTCCCGGAGCTGGTGCTGGGCGACCTCGCCTCCCAGCTCGCCGGCTGCCTCAAGGGCGCGCGGCTGTTCCGCGACCTGGTGCGCAAGTTCGGCGCGCAGACCATGTTCTCGGCGTTCCGGCTGATCTGGGACCAGTCCGAGCAGGCGGCGCGCGACGCGGTGCGGGCCATCCCCGACGGCGTCTACCGTGGCAGCTCGTTCCTGGACAATGACGGCGTCGACCTCGACCGGACGATCCCCATCGACATCACGGTGCGGGTCGATGGCGAGCGCTTCATCGTGGACTTCTCCGAGGTCGGCAAGGAGGTCCGCGGGCCGTTCAACTCCGGCCGCTTCGGCGGCGGCGTCACCGCGGCGCGGATCGCGTTCAAGTATCTCACCACCCCGGACGAGCTGACCAACGAGGGCAGCTTCCGGCCGCTGGAGGTGGTGCTGCCGGACGGCACCTTCCTGAGCGCCGGGCCCAATGCGGCGCTGGCGCGCTACAGCACGCCGCTGCCGACGGTGATCGACACCATCGTCCAGGCGGTGGCGCCGGCGGTGCCGGAGCGGGTCGCGGCCGGCCACCACGCCGCCATGGGCTCGCACCGCTTCCAGGGCATCAGCCCGCGCACCGGCCGGCTCTACAGCCATCTCGACACCGCCCATGGCGGCTGGGGCGGCTCCCACGACGCCGACGGCGCGGGGCCGTTCAAGACGCTGGCTCATGGCGACACGCTGGACGTGCCCATCGAGGTGCAGGAGGCGCTCTACGGGCTGTTCGTGGACGAGTTCCAGTTCCGGCCGGATTCCGGCGGCGCCGGCGCCTTCCGCGGCGGCTTCGGCCTCAACAAGACCTACACCATCCACCATCCGTGCAAGCTGACGCTGACCTTCGAGCGCTACGGCTGCCCGCCCTGGGGGCTTCTCGGCGGGGGCCCGGGCAAGCCCGGCTATGTGGAGATCCTGCGCGCCGGGGAGACAGAGCCCACCATGGTGCTGAAGGCGACCGACATCCCGCTCGCGCCCGGCGACCGCGTGTTCATCCACACCGGCGGCGGCGGCGGCTATGGCGCGGCGGTGGAGCGGCCGGCGGACAGGGTGGGCCTCGACGTGCGCCGCGGCTTCGTCAGCCCGCAGGCGGCGCTGGACGACTACGGCGTCGTCGCCGACGCGACAGGCGCGGTGGACGAGGCCGCCACGGACAGGGAGCGGCAGGCACGCCGCACGGAGGTGACCCCATGAAGATCGGCCGATTCCAGAACGGCGCCGGCGCCGCCATCGGCGTGCTCGCGGACGCGGACGGCAGGCCCTCGGTGCTCGATGTCGCCAAGGCCGCCAGGGCGCGCGGCGCCGACCTGCCGACCGGCCGCATGAACGACCTGATCGCCGCCGGCCGCCCCGCGCTGGACGCGCTGTCGGGCGTCGTGGACTGGGCGGTGCGCGAGGGCGACCGGACCATGTTCCACGGCCGCGACGACGTGCGGTGGCTGGTGCCGACCGAGCCGCGGGCGGTGGTCTGCGCCGGCCGCAATTTCGGCCGCCACCGCGACGAGAGCCTCGCCTTCTGGACCAAGAAGGGCGTGGGCGTGCACTACGAGTTCCCCACCGGCTTCCTGAAGCTGCCGCACCTCCTGGTGCCGCAGGGCGCCGAGGTGGCGAAGCCCGACTGGGTGGCGGAGTTCGACTACGAGGTCGAGGTGGTCGCCGTGATCGGTTCGGAGATCACCGGCGTCGACGAGGCCTCCGCGCTCGACCACGTGTTCGGCTACACCGTGCTCAACGACCTCTCCGCGCGCGAATGGCAGCGCAAGGAGATGCAGAACCAGATGATCGTCGTGGGCAAGAACTTCCCGGGCTGCGCCCCGGTCGGCCCCTGGATCCTGACCGCCGACGAGGTGCCGGACCCGAGCGCGCTGGTGGTGGACCTCAAGGTCAACGGCCAGACCCTGCAGCACGAGCGCTGCAGCGACATGATCTTCGGCTTCCCGCAGCTGATCGCGTTCTGGTCGCGGCTGGGCTTCGCGCCCGGCGACATGGTGGCCTCCGGCACGCCCGAGGGCGTCGCCATGCACAGGAAGCCCGACCCGTTCGCCTACTATCTCAAGTCCGGCGACGTGGTGCACGCGACGGTGGAGCCGATCGGCACGCTGGAGACGAGGATCGCGTGATGTCGAGCGCCACCCAGCGCGTCCCGGCGGCCGCGGTCGCCCGACCCCCCGAGGGCCAGGCCGCCGCGCCCGGCGCGGCGCGCGCGGCGATGCTGGAGGTGCGCGGCCTCAGCAAGGAATACCGCACCCAGTCCGGCGAGGGCGTGCTGGCGCTGGAGCGCACCGACATGACCCTGGACGACCGCGAGTTCGTAGCGATCCTCGGCCCGTCCGGCTGCGGCAAGACCACGCTGCTGAAGATCCTCGCCGGCATCGTGCCCTACGAGGAGGGCGACATCTTCTTCCGCGGCGCGCCGCTGAAGGGCCCGCAGAGCGGCATGGGCATCGTGTTCCAGTCGCCGGTGCTGCTGCCCTGGCTGACGGTGCTGGAGAACGTGATGTTGCCGATCCGGGTGCTGGGGCTGAAGCGGGCCGAGTACCTGCCGCGCGCGCACGACCTGCTGACGCTGGTCGGCCTCGCCGACTTCGGCAACAAATATCCCAACGAGCTCTCCGGCGGCATGCAGCAGCGCGCGGCGATCGTGCGCGGGCTGATCCACGACCCGCAGCTCTTGCTCATGGACGAGCCGTTCGGCGCGCTGGACGCGCTGACCCGCGAGCGCATGAACGTCGAGCTGCAGCGCATCTGGCTCGCCGACCGCAAGACCGTGTTCCTGATCACGCACTCGATCTCGGAGGCGGCGTTCCTGTCGGACCGGGTGCTGGTGATGTCGGCGCGGCCGGGCCGCATCGTCGAGGAGGTCCCGGTGGACTTCCCGCGGCCGCGCAGCATCGAGCTGATGGGAACCGCCGAGTTCGGCCGGCTCACCGTGCATCTGCGTCATCTCCTGAGCAGCGGGGACGGCCATGTCGACTTCTAGGACCCCCTCGTCCCTGCGGCGCCTCGGCTCCGGATCGACCCTGCCGGTGATCGCCAGCATCGCCGGCGGGCTGGCGCTGTGGCAGGCGGCGACGCTGCTGGACCTGCCGTCCTACGTGCTGCCGTCGCCGGCCTCGGTGTGGGTCGCGCTGGTGGACGGCATCGTGTCGGACCCGTTCTCGCGGGCGAGCTTCTGGTACCATCTCGGCGACACGCTGAAGGCCACCCTGATGGGCTTCGCCATCGGCTCGCTGATCGGGCTGGTGCTGGCGAGCCTGATGGCGGAGTTCCGCGTGGTGGAGGCGGCGGCGCTGCCCTATGTGGTCGGGCTGCAGAGCCTGCCCAAGGTCGCCATCGCGCCGCTGCTGGTGATCTGGCTCGGCTTCGGCATCGGCTCCAAGGTCGCCATGGCCGCGATCCTGACGCTGTTCCCGGTGCTCATCAACACGCTGCAGGGCCTGCGCTCCACCGAGCGCGACCGCATCGAGCTGATGACGTCGCTGAAGGCGCGGCGCCACCAGATCTTCTGGTTCGTGAAGATGCCGGGCGCGCTGCCCATGATCTTCGCCGGCCTGCATCTCGGCATCGTCTACGCCATGCTGGGCACGCTGGTCTCCGAGTTCATGGGCTCGCAGCGCGGCATGGGCGTGATCATGACCCAGCTGCAGGTGGTGTCGGACACCGCCGGGGTGTTCGCCGCCATGGTCGTGCTCGCCATCACCGGATACGTGCTGATCAGCGCCATGCGGGCGCTGCAGCGCCGCGTCGTGTTCTGGAGTGCCAATACCGACCCGTCGGCCCATTAGCCGGCAACAAGAAGAACAGCCCCCTGGAGGAAACCATGTACAGCCACACCAAGAAGGCAGTGCTCGCCGCCGCGGCCACGCTCGCGTTCGCGGCGTCCGCCGGCGCGCAGGAGAAGGTGACGTTCGGCCTCGCCCAGACGGCGATCTCGCCGATCATCATCAACTACATCGTGCCGAGCTATCTCGGCTATTACGAGGAGGAGGGCCTGGAGGTCGAGATCGCCCCGGTCGGCAACAACGGCGCCATCCTCGCCGGGCTCGACCGCGGCCAGCTCGACTTCGGCGTCGGCGTGCCCTCGTTCCAGCTGCCGCTGGTGGCCAAGGGCGAGCCGCTCAACGTCGTGAACTTCTTCGAATACACCTACCCGTTCAAATGGGCGGTGGCCGTCAAGCCCGGCAGCGACATCAAGGATCTGAAGGACCTCAAGGGCCGGACCATCGGGGTCTCCGGCTTCGGCATCACCGACTATCCGGTCGGGCAGGCGCTGATCCGGCTGGTCGGCCTCGACCCCGAGAAGGACGTGGAGTGGCTGGCGGTGGGCCAGGGCCTCACCGGCGGGCAGGCCGTCACCAACGACACGGTCGCGGCGCTGATCAGCTTCGACACCGCCTTCGGCGCCATGGAGGCGGCCGGCATCGAGCTGGACTACCTGCCGATCCCCGACGACGCGCCCATGGTCGGCGGGCTCTACATCTCCGCCACCGCCGATTTCCTGGCCAAGAACCGCGACAAGGCGGTGGGCTTCGCCCGCGCGGTCGCCAAGGGCGAGCTGTTCGTGCAGAACAACCCGGAGGCCGCGGCCCGCATCTTCCTGGAGCTCTACCCGGAGGCCGCCCCGCGCGGCGCGTCGGTGGAGGACCAGATCAAGGCGCTGGTGGTGCCGATCCGCAAGCGCATGCCGCTGTTCTCGCACTATGACGAGACGATCTCCGACTTCGGCCGCATCTCGCCGGAGGAGTGGGAGGCCGAGATCGGCTTCCTCGGCCTCGACGGCAAGATCAAGGACGTGACGGCGCTTTACACCAACGACCTGATCGACGAGATCAACGAGTTCGACCGGCAGGCGGTGATCGACGCCGCAAAGAACTTCAAGATCGAGGCGAAGAACTGACGGCGACGGCACGCCGCCGCCCGCCCCGGACGGGGGGCGGCGGCTGCCGGACGGGACTGGCCGACGACGCGAACGGGCGAGGTTGTGAACGACATGGCGGGTCCACTGGACGGACTTCTGGTGATCGCGCTGGAGCAGGCGGTCGCCGCGCCCTACTGCACCTCCAAGCTGGCCGACGCCGGCGCGCGCGTGATCAAGATCGAGCGGCCGGAGGGCGACTTCGCCCGCGGCTACGACGAGGCGGTGATGGGCCAGGCGTCCTACTTCGTCTGGCTCAACGGCGGCAAGCAGTCGGTGGTGCTCAACATCAAGGACCCCGCCGACAAGGCGCTCATGGACGAGATGATCGCGCGCGCCGACGTGTTCGTGCAGAACCTGGCGCCCGGCGCCGCGGCGCGGGCGGGGTTCCGCTCCGAGGAACTGCGCGCCCGCCATCCGCGGCTCATCACCTGCGACATCTCGGGCTATGGCGACGAGGGCCCCAACGCCACCATGAAGGCCTACGACCTGCTGATCCAGGCGGAATGCGGGCTCGCCGGCATCACCGGCGCGGCGGAGGGGCCGGGCCGGGTCGGCATCTCGGTGTGCGACATCGCCACCGGGCTGATGGCCTATTCCGCGATCCTGGAGGCGCTGGCCCGGCGCGCGCGCACGGGCGAGGGCGGCGGCATCGAGGTGTCGCTGTTCAGCGCCATGGCGGAATGGATGTCGGTGCCGCTGCTGCAATACATCTATGGCGGCCGCGCGCCGGAGCGGGTCGGCCTCAACCACCCGTCCATCGCCCCCTATGGCAGCTACCCGACCCGGGGCGAGCCGATCCTGATCTCGATCCAGAACGAGCGCGAGTGGCGGCTGTTCTGCACCGAGGTGCTGGAGCGGCCCGACCTCGCCGACCATCCCGACTATGGCGACATCCCGCGCCGGGTCGCCAACCGGCCGGCGCTGGACCGGGAGATCTCGGCGGGCTTCCTGTCCATGGACCGGGACGTGCTGGTGGAGCGGCTGAAGCGCACCGGCGTGGCCTTCGGCTCGCTCAACTCCATCGAGGCCGCGAGCCGGCACCCGCATCTGCGGCGCACCCCGGTGGAGACGGCGCGGGGCACCGTCGAGCTGATCGCGCGCGGCACCCGCCATGTGGGCGAGCGCCACGCGCCGGGACCGGTACCGGAGATCGGCTCGCATTCGGCCGAGATCCGGCGGGAGTTCGGCGCGGCCGCCGCGGCGGGCCGCGACGCCCCCGTCCGTTCCGGCGCACGACGCTAGGCCGCGCCGGCCGCCGCCCGCATCGTCACTGCGCCTGGGAGCGGTGCTGCTGGATGGCGGAGGCGAGCTGCGGGTCCGCCTGCGCGGCCTGGAACACGCGGTTGTAGGTCTCCACGTCGAGGCCCTCGGATTCCACCACCTTGACCATTTCGGCGTTGGCCTCGGCGCGAAGCTGCTGGGCCTCCTGCTCGGAGCCGGCCTGCTGCAGGCGCGGCGCCCATTCGCTGGACAGCTCCTCCACCTCCAGCGAGGCCTTGGCGAAGGCCTGCAGCGTGGCGTCGTCCACGGCGGCGGCCTCACCGCCCGGAGCGGGCTGCGGCGCGGCGGCCGGTGGTGTCGCCCCGGGCTGCTGCTGGGCGGCGGCCGGCAGGCCGGCCGCAAGCACGAGCGCGAGGGCGGCGGAAGCAGCGGTGATCGGCTTTAGCAGCGTTGACATGATCTGTAATTCTCCTGAACGAGCAAGTATTCGCGGTTATGGTCGTGGATGACGAATGTTGCCC
>JAEWEX010000127.1 GCA_023389135.1 Pseudomonadota bacterium
CCTGTGAGCAACCGCCAGCTTGGCCAGTTCCACCTGCGCGCGCAGGTCCACCGCGTCCAGCACGGAATCGAGCCCGGGCTCGCCGGTGGCCTCCCGCGCCTCGCCGGCGGCCGACCCCAGACGCGCCAGCGCGCCCTCCGCCAGCGTCCCGCCCAGCAGTCCCACCCTGAGCTCGTCCAGCGCATCGAGCAGCCGCCGCCCGCGACCCAGCATCCGCCGCCGCCGATCGCCGGCATCCTCGATATGACCGAGTTCCTGGAGCGCGAGCAGCGAGGCGATGTCCGCCAAGGGCCGCGCCGCCGCGGCGGCCGAGGAACCCTGCGCCGAGCCTGGCGCGGCGGACAGCGTGAACCCGCCGCCGCCGAGGGCCCGCGACCGTCCCGCCTGTCCGTGAAGCCCGCTGCGCTGCGCTGCGTCGATCCGCATGGTCCCTCGCCCGATTCGGCGCCTGCCGTCCCGATCCGGGACGCTCGCCCGCGCCGCGTTAACCGCGCGTTAACGCGGCAATTCGTGCCGGGCGGCGCTGGTGATGGATATTGCGATTTGCTATGATCAACCCACGATGGAAATTGCGTACAGCAAGGATGCCGCGAGAACGCTGAGGCGCATGCCCGCCAATGTAGCGCGCACCATCATGGCGAAGCTGGAGCAATACGCAGCCGATCCCCGTAGCCTGGCGGGGAACGTCAGGCCGCTCAAGGGAAGCGCCGGCGTCCTGCGCCTGCGTGTCGGCGACTGGCGCGTCATCTTCACGGATGACGGCACCGTGCTCGCCGTCATCCGCATCGCCGCCCGCGGCTCGGCCTACCAATGAGGCAGGACATGACGAAGCAGATCATCACCAGCCCGGCAGGCGAGCGGCTCGTGGTCGTGCCGGAGGCGGAGTATCTCGCGCTGGTGGACGCCGCGGACGACGCCGATGACCGCGAGGCGGCCGCGCGCTTCGCCGAACGCCGTGCCGCGGGCGCCGAGGAACTGCTGCCGGCCGCCCTGGTCCGTCGCATGGTGGAAGGCGAGAATCCCGTTCGGCTGTGGCGCGAGCACCGCGGCCTGTCGGCAAGGACGCTGGCCGGACGCGCCGGCATCGCCCAGCCCTATCTCTCCCAGATCGAGACCGGCCGCCGCGACGGCTCGGTCGATACGCTCAGGAAGATCGCCGAAGCGCTGGGCGTGACGATGGACGATATCGTCTGAACCCTGCCGGGCCGCCGGGGCTGCGGCTTCTCTCGGCCTGCAAGTCCGGCAAAACCTGCCGGGCGGCGGCACATCCCGCCGCCGGCCGCCAGCCGCCGGATACACAAAATTCATGCTGAACAACCACTTAACGCCGTGGAGAAATCCGGCACGATCCCTGCTTGGCTGATGGCGCCATACGGGAATGCGGGAAAGCGACCATGCGTGCCATCCAGTTCCTCGCCGCCCTCTGCGCCATGCTGCTGTGCGCGCTGGCGCTGGCCGCCCATGCCAGGGCGGCCGACCTCGCCGGCCCCTACGACCTGCAATCCGCCGCCACAACGCCAGGCGACGGCGTCCGGGTCGGCGTCGGCGCGCGCCGGGTCAAGGCGTTCATCCCCTATGGCGGCGGCAATCCGGGGGCGGAGGCCTCGCGCATCAAGGATCTGGTCGACGTCGAGGGCATCCGCGAGAACCAGCTACTGGGCTACGGCCTCGTGGTCGGCCTGAACGGCACCGGCGACAGCCTCAACGCCTCGCCCTTCACCCGGCAGAGCCTGACCTCCATGCTGGAGCGCCTCGGCGTCAACACCCGCGGCGCCAACATGCGCACCAAGAACGTGGCGGCGGTGATGGTGACCGCCAACCTGCCGGCGTTCTCCACCCAGGGCACCCGCATCGACGTCACCGTCTCCGCGCTGGGCGACGCCACCAGCCTGCAGGGCGGCAGCCTGCTCGCGACCCCGCTCATGGGCGCCGACGGCGAGGTCTATTCGGTGGCGCAGGGCCCGGTCGCCGTGATCGGCTTCAACGCCGAGGGCGACGCCGCCCGCATCGTGCGCGGCGTGCCCACCGCGGGCCGCATCTCCAATGGCGGCCTGGTGGAGCGCGAGATCGACTTCGGCCTGACCCGGGTGGCGACGCTCAGGCTGGCGCTCAGGAACCCCGACTTCACGACCGCCCGGCGCATCGCCGCCGCCATCAACGACTATTCCGGCGCGCCGGCGGCGTCCCCGGTGGACCCCTCCACGGTCCAGCTCGTGCTGCCGCGCGACTATGACGGCAACATCGTCCAGCTCCTGACCGAGATCGAGCAGTTGCGCGTGGTGCCGGACCAGCCGGCCAAGGTGGTGGTGGACGAGCGCTCCGGCATCATCGTCATGGGCCGCGACGTGCGGGTCTCCACCGTTGCGCTGGCGCAGGGCAACCTCACCGTCACCATCACCGAGGAGCCGCAGGTCAGCCAGCCGGAGCCGTTCTCGGACGGCGAGACCGTGGTCGTGCCGCGCACCACCGTCACCGTCGACGACGAGAGCGACCGGAAGCTCGCCGTCGTCCCCGAGGGCGTCACGCTCCAGCAGCTCGTGGCCGGCCTCAACGCGCTGGGCATCGGCCCGCGCGACCTGATCGGCATCCTGCAGGCCATCAAGGCCGCGGGCGCGCTGCAGGCCGAGATCGAGGTGATGTGATGGCCACCGCCATCCAGCATCCCCTCGGCCCGGCCGCCGCGGCCGCGCCGGCCAGGACCGACCCCCGGCAGGCGGCCGCGACGGCGGCGCAGGAGTTCGAGGCGGTCTATCTCAACACCATCATGGCCCAGATGTTTCAGGGCCTGGAGGGCGAGGGCCCCATGGGCGGCGGCGACCTCGAGGCCTGGCGCTCCTTCCTCACCGACGCCTATTCCCGCGAGATCTCGGCCGCCGGCGGAGTCGGCATCGCCGAGGGTGTCTATCGCGAGCTGCTGTCCCTCCAGGAGGTCGACCCCGCATGAGCCCAACCGCATCCGGCGAGGTGGCCTCCGCCGCCGAGGCCGCCGGCCTGATCGCGCGCCTGTCCGACACCGTCGAGCGGCTGCATCTGGTCGTGACGAGGGAAACCGAGCTGCTGCGCGCGGCGCGGCTCGCCGACGCGGCGCTGCTGGAGCCGGAGAAGCGCGCCCTGTCGGGCGAATACCAGTGCTTCCTGGAGGTGGTGCGCCGCAATGCGGTGGCGCTGTCGCGGCTGGCGCCGGAGCCCGTGGCCCGGCTCCGGGACCGGCATGGCGGCCTCCAGGACGCGCTCGCGGTCAATCTCGCCGTGGTCGGGACCGCCCGCGCCGTGGCCGAGGACATCATGCGCGGGCTGGCGGAGCGGGTCGCCGCCTCCGAGCGTCCGTCGGGCTACG
>JAEWEX010000263.1 GCA_023389135.1 Pseudomonadota bacterium
AAACCGCCGGTCGCCCCGGCCGACGCCGACGTCCGCAGTCACAGCACGAACCGGCTGAGATCGGAATTCCGCGCCAGGTCCGCCACCTGCGCGCGGACATAGTCGCCGTCGATGGTGACCGCCTCGCCGGACCGGTCCGATGCCGTGAAGGCGATGTCGTCCAGCACGCGCTCCAGGATGGTCTGGAGGCGGCGTGCGCCGATGTTCTCCACCGTGGAGTTGACCTCCGCCGCCAGGTCCGCGATGGCGTCGATGGAATCGTCGGTGAAGGCGAGGTCGACGCCCTCGGTCTTCATCAGCGCCACCGACTGGCGGATCAGGCTCGCCTCGGTCTCGGTCAGGATGCGGCGGAAGTCCGCCCGCGTCAGCGGCTCAAGCTCGACCCGGATCGGCAGCCGGCCCTGCAGCTCCGGCAGCAGGTCGGACGGCTTGGCGACGTGGAACGCGCCGGATGCGATGAACAGGACGTGGTCGGTCTTCACCGGCCCGTGCTTGGTGGCGACCGTCGTGCCCTCGATCAGCGGCAGCAGGTCGCGCTGCACGCCCTCGCGGGAGACGTCGCCGCCCATGCGCCCCTCGCGGGCGCAGATCTTGTCGATCTCGTCCAGGAACACGATGCCGTTCTGCTCGACATTGCGGATGGCCTCCGCGACCAGGTTCTCCTGGTCCACCAGCTTGTCGGATTCCTCCGTGATGAGCAGCGGGTAGCTCTTTGCCACGGTCGTGCGCTTGACGGTCTTGCGGTTGCCGAACGCCTTGCCGAGCATGTCGCCGATGGAGACCACGCCGACCTGGCCGCCCGGCATGCCGGGGATCTCGAAGGGCATGCTCGGCGCGCCGCCCTGCATCTCGATCTCGATCTCCTTGTCGTCCAGTTCGCCGTCGCGCAGCCTCTTGCGGAACGCCTCGCGGGTGGCGGGGCTCGAGGCGGCGCCCACCAGAGCGGTCACCACGCGCTCCTCGGCGGCGAGGTGGGCCTTGGCCTGCACCTCCTTGCGCTTGATCTCGCGGGTGAGGCCGATGGCGATCTCGACCAGGTCGCGGATGATCTGCTCAACGTCGCGGCCGACATAGCCGACCTCGGTGAACTTGGTCGCCTCGATCTTCAGGAACGGCGCGTTGGCGAGGCGGGCCAGCCGCCGCGATATCTCGGTCTTGCCGACGCCGGTCGGGCCGATCATGAGGATGTTCTTGGGCAGCACCTCCTCGCGCAGGTCGTCCGGCAGCTGCAGGCGCCGCCAGCGGTTTCTGAGCGCGATGGCGACCGCGCGCTTGGCGGCCTTCTGGCCGACGATGAAGCGGTCGAGCTCGGAGACGATCTCGCGGGGGGAGAAATCGGTCATGTCGTGGTCCGGTCTGGGGCATCCCGCGCCATCAGCAGCGCGGGGCCGAATTGGGGAGTGGTCCTGAGGTCGAGGCGTCCGAAGCCAGCCTTCTCGTAGGCGCGGATGGCGACGGCGTTGTCCGGCGCAGGATCGAGCACGACGCGCGGACAGCCAGCGGCAAACAGCCGGGCGACGAAAGCGGCGATCAGGCGCGGCCCGTGCCCCTTGCCGGTCAGCGCGGCGACCCCGATGAACTGGTCGATGCCGAGCGTGCCCGGCGGCTGGTCGCCATAGGGGTGATCGGGTTCCGCATGGATGTCGTAGCTCTGGATATAGCCCACGGGCTCGCCGTCCATCAGCACCAGATGCGGCGCCGTCGAGGCTTCCGCCATGGCCTGCTCGATCTCGCGCACGCCCGCCGCCGCACCGCCATCCCACCAGCGCGCCACATGGGGCTCTTCGAGCCAGCGGGCGATCAGCGGCATGTCACCGGGGTCGAGCGGCCGGAAATCGTACGCCGGACCCGCTGTCACGGAGCCTCGTCCAGCGTCTCGAGGGTCAGCTCGTGGTTGGTGTAGACGCAGATGTCGGCGGCGATCCCCATGGCGCGGCGCACGATCGCCTCGGCCTCCATGTCGGTGTCCACCAGCGCGCGTGCGGCCGCCAGCGCATAGGCGCCTCCGGAGCCGATCGCGGAGACCCCGTGCTCCGGCTCGAGCACGTCGCCGGTGCCCGACAGGACCAGGCTGGTCGAGGTGTCGGCCACGATCATCATGGCCTCCAGCCGCCTCAGATACCGGTCGGTGCGCCAGTCCTTGGCGAGCTCGACCGCGGCGCGCAGCAACTGGCGCGGATACTGCTCCAGCTTCGCCTCCAGCCGCTCGAACAGCGTGAAGGCGTCCGCCGTGGCGCCGGCGAAGCCCCCGATCACGCGGCCGCCGGCGAGGCGGCGCACCTTGCGCGCCGAATTCTTGACGATGGTGGGCCCCATGGAGACCTGGCCGTCTCCGCCGATCACCACCTTGCCGCCCTTGCGGACGTGGAGGATGGTCGTGGCGTGCCAGAGGGACTGCGGTTCGTTCATGGGATGTGCCGGAAACGGGTTGGCGGCGCGCCGCCGCTGATCTGGAATGCGTGGCACTTAGTTAGGCGTTCGCGGCGCGGGCGCAATGTCGCGGGAGACGGGCCATGATCAGGGCGGGCATAGGCGGCTGGACCTTCGAGCCGTGGCGCGGGACGTTCTTCCCCGAGAAGCTGCCCCACGCGCAGGAACTCGCCTGGGCCAGCCGCAGGGTCTCCGCCATCGAGGTCAACGGCACGTTCTACCGCACGCAGCAGCCCTCGACCTTCGCCAGATGGGCCGAGGAGACGCCCGACGACTTCGTGTTCGCGCTGAAGGCGCCGCGCTATGCGGTCAACCGCCGGGTGCTGGCCGAGGCCGGCCCCTCCATCGAGAAGTTCCTGGAGAGCGGCCCCACCGTGCTCGGCGACAAGCTCGGGCCGATCCTGTGGCAGTTCGCGCCGACCAGGCAGTTCGACTCCGAGGATTTTGCCGCGTTCCTCGCGCTCCTGCCGCGCAGCCATGACGGCAGGACGCTGCGGCACGCGCTGGAAGTGCGACACCGGAGCTTCGTCTGCGAGGCTTTCGTCGCCATGGCGCGGCAGGCCGGCGCGGCGATCGTGATCGCCGATTCCAGCAAGCATCCGATGGTGGCGGACGTGACGGCGGACTTCGTCTATGCCCGCCTTCAGGAGGCAGCGGAGGACGAGCCTGCGGGCTACGCGCCGCAGGCGCTCGACCTCTGGACCGCCCGCGCGCGGCAATGGGCCGCCGGCGACGCCGCGGACGGGCTCGACCTGATCGGGCCGCAGCCCCCGCGCACCGGGCGCGACGTGTTCGTCTTCATGATCAACGGCGCCAAGGTGAGGGCGCCCCAGGCCGCCATGGCGCTCCTGGACCGTCTGCGGAACTGACGGCTGCCGCCGGTCGGCACGGGCGTCGGGCACCGGGCGCCGCCGGCGGGACGATTTACGCGGGCGTCCATCGTCGCTAGAAGGGCGCGAGCCGCGGCCGCGCCGCCGCATCAGCAACGAGCCAGT
>JAEWEX010000303.1 GCA_023389135.1 Pseudomonadota bacterium
TGAGTATCGTGCCGGGGCGGCAGATCGTTGCCGATGATCCGGTAGTACGCGAATGTCTGTGAAAAGGCAGGCGTCAGCGAGCGGTCGAAGGGGGCCGCCGTCGCGGGCGCTTGTTCGCGCGTCGGCCGCAATGGCGCGGCTGCCTCAATGCTTCTGGAAATGAGCTTGGACAGCCGCGTCAGCACGTCAGTCAGCCGACCGCGCTGGCCTGAGCCGCCCCACAAGTCCAGCAACCGCCCCCACGGTCCCCTCCGTTGCCCGGCCTTCGGCGTCCAGGCTGTGCCGCACCGCCTCCACCAGCGCCGAGCCGACCACCACGGCGTCGGCGCCGGCGGCCGCGATGGCGCGGACGTGTTCCGGTGACTTTACACCGAAGCCCACCGCGATGGGCAACCCGGTCTGCCGCCTGATGCGCGCGACGGCCGTGCCGACCGAGCCGAAATCCGGCGTGGCGGCCCCGGTGATGCCGGCGATGGAGACGTAGTAGAGGAAGCCCGACGTGTTGGTGAGGACCTTCGGCAGCCGCGCGTCGTCGGTGGTGGGCGTGGCGAGGCGGATGAAGTTCAGGCCTGCGGCCAGCGCCGGGAGGCACAACTCCTCGTCCTCTTCGGGCGGCAGGTCCACCACGATGAGCCCGTCGACGCCCGCCGCCTTCGCATCGGCGAGGAAGCGCTCGACGCCGTATATGTAGATCGGGTTGTAGTAGCCCATGAGCACGACCGGCGTGGCGTCGTCGCCGGCGCGAAAGTCGCGCACCAGCGCGATGGTCCGGGCCAGCGTCTCGCCGGCCTTCAGCGCCCGCAGGCCCGCCGCCTGGATCGCGGGGCCGTCGGCCATGGGGTCGGTGAACGGCATGCCGATCTCGATCAGGTCGGCGCCCGCGGCCGGCAGCGCCTTGACGATCTCCAGCGAGGTCGCGTGGTCGGGGTCGCCCGCCATGACGAAGGTCACGAGCGCGGCGCGGCCCGCGGCGCGGGTCTCGGCGAAGCGGGCGTCGATGCGGGTGGTCACGGGGCAGGCTCCTGGACTTCGGCGGCGCGGGGCGACGCCGTCATGCGGACATGGAGATGAAACAGGCCGAGCAGCATCGGCGGCACGAAGATCGCGGCCATGATCGCATACAACGACACATCGCGCGGGATGTTGATCCGGTCCCGCTCGGCGACCACGAACACCAGCGCGCACACGAAGGACACGAGCAGGGCCGCCCCCGCCCAGCCGAGCAGCAGGCCCGAAGCCCGTTCCGGCGCGGCCCCGGCCCGCGCGAGCGAGGCGACCCCGATCCGGCGCCTGACCGCCAGGACCAGCGCCGCGATGCCCCCGGCCGCGGCCACCGCGCAGCCGGTGTTGAAGGCGACCGCCTGCCAGAAGCGGGCGATCCGTCGCATCTCCTCCTGGAAGATCAGGAACGCGAAGGCGCCACGCGGCGCCAGCAGGTAGATCGCCAGGAAACCGGCGATGAAGCCGAGGGTGAGCCCGAACACGATGAGATGCAGCGCGGCGAGAAGGGTCGCCAGCCGCGTCACATGCCGCCCCCGAGCGCCTCTGCGACCGTGAAGATGTCCTTGTCGCCGCGGCCGCACATGTTCATCACCAGCAGGTGGTCCTTCGGCAGCGTCGGCGCGAGTTCGATCACCTTGGCCAGCGCATGGGAGGGCTCCAGCGCGGGGATGATGCCCTCCAGCCGCGAACAGAGCTGGAAAGCGGCCAACGCCTCGCGGTCGGTGGCGGACAGGTAGGTGACGCGGCCGGTGTCCTTGAGCCAGGAGTGCTCGGGCCCGATGCCGGGATAGTCGAGACCGGCGGAGATGGAGTGCGCCTCCTCGATCTGGCCGTCCTCGTCCATCAAAAGATAGGTGCGGTTGCCATGCAGCACTCCGGGCCGTCCCTTGGTGAGCGACGCGGCGTGCTCGTGGGTGTCGAGCCCCTTGCCGGAGGCCTCCACGCCGTAGATCGCCACGCCGTCGTCGTCCAGGAAGGGATGGAACAGGCCGATGGCGTTGGAGCCGCCGCCGATGCAGGCGACCAGGCTGTCGGGCAGGCGGCCCTCGGCCGCCATCATCTGCTCGCGGGTCTCGGTGCCGATGATGGACTGAAAGTCGCGCACCATCGCCGGATAGGGGTGCGGTCCCGCGGCCGTGCCGATGCAGTAGAAGGTGTCGTGGACGTTGGTGACCCAGTCGCGCAGCGCCTCGTTCATGGCGTCCTTGAGCGTCTTCGAGCCCGACACCACCGGGACCACCTCCGCGCCCAGCATGTTCATGCGGAACACGTTGGGCTTCTGCCGCTCGACGTCGACCGCGCCCATGTAGACGATGCATTTCAGGCCGAAGCGGGCGCAGGCGGTGGCGGTGGCAACGCCGTGCTGGCCGGCGCCGGTCTCCGCGATGATGCGGGTCTTGCCCATGCGCAGCGCCAGCAGGATCTGGCCCAGCACGTTGTTGATCTTGTGCGCGCCGGTGTGGTTCAGCTCGTCGCGCTTGAAATAGATCTTGGCGCCGCCGAGATGGGCCGTCATGCGCTCGGCGAAGTACAACGGGCTCGGCCGCCCGACATAGTGCGTCAGGTAGCCGTCCATCTCCGTCTTGAAGGCGGGATCGACCCGCGCGGCCTCATAGGCCTTCTCCAGATCCAGGATCAGAGGCATCAGCGTCTCTGCGACGAAGCGGCCGCCATAGATGCCGAACAGGCCCTTGTCGTCGGGGCCGGTGCGGTAGGAGTTGGGCTTGGCGTGGGCGGTCATGCGGCGGTCTCTCTGTGGTCGCCCGCCGCGGTGCGCACCGCGCGCAGGAACTCGCGGATATTGTCGGGATCCTTGTCGCCCGGCGCCCGCTCCACGCCCGACGACACGTCGACGGCCGGTGCGCCGGTGACGCGCAGGGCCTGCGCGACGTTGCCCGCATCGAGGCCACCGGAAAGCACGAAGGGCTTCGCGAGGTCAAGGCCGGCCAGCAACGTCCAGTCGAACGCACGGGCATTGCCGCCCGGCCGGGTCGCATCCTTCGGCGGTTTGGCGTCGAACAGGATGCGGTCCGCCGCGCCGAGATAGGGGGAAGCGGCGGCAAGGTCGGCCGCGGTCCCTACCCCTATGGCTTTCCAGACCTCCACATCGTGGCGGGCGGCGAGGTCGGCCGCGCGGGCGGGCGTCTCTCGGCCGTGGAGCTGAAGCACGTCCGGGCGGATCGCCGCGACGATCTCGGCCAGGAGCGCATCGTCGGCATCCACCGTCAGCGCCACGATGCCGGCACGGCCTCGGGCGCGCGCGGCGAGCGCGGCGGCATCCGCCGGCGCGACGTGACGGGGGCTCGGCGGGAAAAACACCAGCCCGACAAAGTCCGCGCCCGCATCCAGCGCGGCGTCCAGCGTCGGCGCGGTGCTAAGCCCGCAGATCTTCACCTCGGTGGCCATGGCCGTTCCTTAGCGCAGGCGGCGCGCGCGGGCCAGCGGGCCGAGGTCTCGCTATTCTAGCCCTTCACCGCGACCGGCAGCCCGGCCACGACCAGCACCACCCGGTCGGCGCGGGCGGCCAGGCGCTGGTTCAGCCGGCCGGCGGCATCGCGGAAGCGGCGGGCGAGGGCGTTGTCGGGCACGATGCCGAGGCCAACCTCGCTCGCGACCAGAACGGTGGCGGCGCCACGGCGGGCTAGCGCCGCTTCCAGCACCTGCGCGTCGGAGTCCAGGTCGGCGTCCGCCAGCAGGCGGTTGGTGAGCCACAGCGTCAGGCAGTCGACCAGCACGGGCGCTGCGCCGGCGCGGTCGAGCGTGGCGGCAAGCTCGTGGGGCGCCTCCACCGTGCGCCAGCCGTCGCCGCGCCGGGCGCGATGGGCGACGATGCGTTCATGCATCTCGCCGTCGCGGGCCTCGGCGGTGGCTACATAGGTCCACGGCGGCGGCAGAGCTTCGACCAGCCCTTCCGCATACCGACTCTTGCCGGAGCGGGCGCCGCCGAGGACGAGCGTGAGGCCCGGCCCGGCGGCGGCCGCGTGGTCAGCCAAAGATGTTCCCGGCGAGCGCGGACAGGCCCACGCCGACCGCGAAGGCGCCTGCGAGCCGGGGCTCGACGGCGGAGGCCACGGCCGCGCGATGCCGCAGCAGCAGCATCACGCCGATCGCGATGGCGGACTGCACCAGGGCGAGGCCGAGCAGGTAGGCGACCACCGGCATGGCGCCCGCCCCGTAGACCGCCTCGCCATAGGCATGGCCGTGGAACAGGCCGGCCAGGGCGAACAGGCCGGCCCATCCGCCGACCGCGACCTCCCGGCCGCTGGCCAGCAGCGCACCCGCGGCCAGCACGCTCAGCGCGATCACGATCTCGACCACCGGCAGGTCGACGGCCTGCACATGGATCAGCACGCCGATCATGGAGGCCGCCACGAACACCAGCGGCAGCCAGAGCTTCTGGCCCGCGAGGGCGGCCACAGCGCCGGCCGCGACCACGAACGCCAAATGATCGATGCCGATCACAGGATGTCCGATGCCCGAGAGGAAGCCGTTGACGAAGGTGGCCGGCGTCTCGCCCCCCGTGGGGTGATGGGCCAGCGCCGCTACGGGCGCGAGCGTTGCCGTGGCGACGGCGGCGAGGCGGGTCAGGCGAGAAATCATGGTCATCCCCTTGGCCCTCCACCCGAGGGCCGGTTCACGGTGCCGTCGCCGGCCGGTCTCCTGGCTCGCGGGTCAGGGCGGTCCCCCGGCCTTCCCGGAGGCGGCGGCCTCCAGTGGCGGATGGTGGGGGAGCCGCTCGCCGCTCACAGTTGCGGGGGCAGCCGCGGCATTGGACGGACCCGTCCGCACCGCGTTCCCGTCTTGCGTCCCGCGGCGCGGGAACCGACGACATCACCGCGACTATACGGAGCGGGGGAGGACCGGCAAGGGCCTTTTGGCAGGGGCGGCGCGGGAAATCGTCCCCAGCGGGCATCGAGACCGGGCGACTTGCGTCTTGGCCGGGCCGCCGCGTGCGGGATAGGGTCCGGCCATGCGCACCATCGGCCTGCTTTCCGTCCTCGCCCTCCTCATGCTCGCCGCCGCGGCGCCGGCCCGGGCCGCGCCGGCCATCGCCTTCGACGTGGAGACCGGCGCGGTGGTCCATGCCCACGAGGCGTTCCGGCCCTGGTATCCGGCATCGCTGACAAAACTGATGACGGTCTATCTGGTGTTCCGGGCCACCGCGGAGGGGCGCATCTCCGCGGACGCGCCGGTGACGATGACGCCGCAATCGGCAGCCCTCACCGCCAATGTCACCGGCTGGAAGGCCGGCGAGGAGGTGGCGCTCGCCGATGCGGTCCGGGTGCTGATGGTGAAGTCGGCCAATGACATGGGCGTCGCCGTGGCGCAGCACGTCTCGGGCACCGTGGAGGCCTTTGTCGCCGAGATGAACGCCACCGCCGCGCGGCTCGGCATGACCGGCACGAACTTCGTCAATCCGCACGGCCTGCACGATCCGGCCCATGTCTCGACGGCGCGCGACATGGGGCTGCTGGCGCAGGCGATCTGGCGGGAGTTTCCCGAGCAGGCCGGGTTCTTCGACCTGGCCGGCGCCACCGTGCGCGGGCAGGCCATGACCAATTTCAACCGATTGCTCGGGAAATATCCGGGCGCCGACGGCATGAAGACCGGCTTCGTGTGCGCCGCCGGCTACAACCAGGTCGCCAGCGCGGCGCGGAACGGGCGCCGCGTCGTGGCGGTGGTGCTGGGCGCGCTGTCGGAAGACCGGCGCGAGCAGGTGGCCGCAGCGCTTCTGGACGTCGCCTTCGCCGGCGCCGGGGGAACGCCGATCCAGGCGCTCGCCCCGCAGAGCGAGCCCGACGGCCCGGTGGACATGCGCCCACATACCTGCGGCAAGCAGCGGCCGCCGGCCGCGCTCGTCTCCTACGGCCTGGCGGAGCCCGCCCCGCGGGTGCCGCTGCCGGTGTCGCGGCCCGCGCGCTGACGGCCGTGGCGTCGCTGGGCTTCATGGGGCTGTTCGGCCGCTCGCGCGACCTGCGCGAGCTGGACGCTGCGTTCCGCGCGGTGGACCTCCACCGCCAGCTGGTGCCGGAGGCGGTCAAGCTCGCCATGCTGAAGCTGATGAAGGGCCGGGCCGACGCCGATCCCGGCCGCGCCGCGGCACTGATCGCCTACTGCATGGTCGGCGCGGAGCCGTTCGCCGCCGCCAACGGCGCGGGCTACGCCGCGGAGATCGAGCGCCGCATCGAGGCGGCGGCCGCCGCCGGCGACAGCCTCGATGCCGAGCTCGTGCTGCTGGCGATCTATGCCAAGGTGATCCAGCCGACCATCGTCGCCCGGTTCGGGCTCGAGGCGGGCTGAACTCAGCAGTCGTGGAAGCCGCCGCCCTCAAGGGGCGCCAGCTCCAGTATTCCAAGCAGGCGCGCCGTCGCGCCCGGCTCCAGCACCAGGGCCGCGCCCTCCGGAAAGGCCGCGCCGTCGACCGCAGGGCCCAGCACCATGATAGCCGGGGTGCGGTGGCCGACCAGCACGCGGTTGAGGCCGGCGGGCGGCGCCTGCGCCAGCAGCCGGCGATGACCGTCGAGCACGGCGGAAAGGCGGCCGCCGGCATAGTCGTCGGCCAGAAGCTCGTCGGTGACCTCGACCGCGTCCGCGCCGAAGGCCAGTTCGGCGGTGTCGCGGGCGCGGAACACCGGGCCGGCAATGACCGGCCGCTGGACCGGTACGCCGAGCCGCTCCAGCGCGGCGCCGATCGAGCGCGCCTGGTCGCGGCCGGCCGGCGAGATGTTGCGCTGGCCCTCGCGCTCGCCGATGCGGTAGCCGCTGTCGCAGGGCATGCCGCGCGTGTCGGCATGGCGGAAGAACAGGACCAGCCCGCCGGCGCGCAGGCGCTCCACCAGCGCCCGGCCGGCCTGGCTCTCAGCGGCGACCGGCACAGCCTCGCGCGCGGCCGGGAGACCCGGGCTCGCAAACGCCGCCACAGCGGCGAGAACGAGGGCTGCGCGGCGCATCTTGAACATGTCGGGAGGCAGGCTCCTGTCCGGCGTCTTCTCTCCATGTGTCGCGCCGCAGCGCCGCGGCAACCGGCGGAGAGAAACCGTTTCGCCGGGAGAGGGTCGCCGCCGGAGCCCGGGCAAGGGATGCAGGCGATCAGGGATTTGAAGCGGGCGACGTTCTGACGCCCCTCATCCGCCCCTCCGGGGCACCTTCTCCCCGTGGGAGAAGGGACGGAGCTACGGCTCGGCCGTGATGCCCGCCACCGCCTTCACCAACCGCTCCAGATCCTCCGGTCGCGACAGCCGGTGGTCCCCGTCCTTGACCAGCGTCAGCGTGACGTCGTCGCCGGCCAGGTGCTCCACCAGCGTCAGCGCATGGCTCCACGGCACGTCGGGATCCTCCATGCCCTGCAGGATGGTCACCGGACAGCCCACCCTGAGCGGCGCTTCGAGCACGAGGTGGTCGCGGCCGTCCTCTATCAGCGCGCGTGTGATCGGATAGGGCTCCGGCGCATAGTCGGAGTGCCGCATCCAGAAGCCTGTCTCCATGATCTCGCGGCGGATATCGTCCGTGAACTCCTGGCGCCACATCAGCGCCTCCGTGAAGTCCGGCGCCGGCGCAACCAGCACCAGCCCGCCCACCGGCCGCCCGGCGGCGAGGCGCGCGCGCGCCACCAGCAGCGCGATCCAGCCGCCCATGGACGAGCCGACCAGCACCGGCGCCTCGCCGCCATGGGCGTTCACGACGGCTTCGGCGTCCTCGGCCCAGCGACCGATGGTGCCCTCCTCGAAGCGCCCGCCCGATGCGCCATGGCCGGAATAGTCGAACCTCACGGCGGCGCGGCCGACACCCTCGGCCCACGCGGCCAGCACGGTCGCCTTGGTGGCATCCATGTCGGACCGGAAGCCGCCGAGCCACACCACGGCCGGCGCGCCGCCGGGCGCGATCCGCATGGCGATCCGGCGCGCCGCAGCCCCGCGACCGACCTCGAGGAATTGCAGTTCACCGCCGGTCATCCTAAGCCTTCCGCGTCGTTTCGTTTCTGCGCGTCGCCGGGCGGGTTATGGCCGCCGCGTGCGCGCTCCGCAACCCGCCGGCCACCCCATGCCCGACCACGCATCGAAGCTCGCCGGCCGGACCGTGGTCCAGATCGTGCCGGCGCTGGATGCGGGTGGCGTCGAGCGCACCGCGGTGGACGTCGCCGCGGCGCTGGTGGCGGCCGGCGCCCGGGCCATGGTGCTGAGCGCGGGCGGCCGCCTCGTGCCAGAACTGCTGGCGGCGGGCGGCGAGCACGTCACATTTCCCGCCGGCACCAAGAACCCGCTGCGGATGGCGGCCAACGCCGTCACGCTGGCGCGCCTGCTGCGCCGGGAGGACGCCGCGATCCTGCATGCCCGCTCGCGGGCCCCGGCCTGGAGCGCGCTGCGCGCGGCCCGCGTGACCGGCACGCCATTCGTCACCACCTGGGCCGGGGCCTATTCTGCGGGACATGCCGTCAAGCGCGCCTACAACTCCGTCATGGCGCGCGGCGACCGGGTGATCGCCAACTCCGGCTGGACCGCGGCGCGGATCGTGGCGGACCACCCCTGGGCGGCCGACCGCATAACCGTCATCCACCGAGGGACGGACATGACGCGCTTCCATCCCGCAACGATGCACCCGGCGGTGCTGCAGGCCGGCGTCATGACGGTGCGCCACGCCTGGGGCGTGCCGCCGCATGCGCGTATCGTGCTGGTGGCGGCGCGCATCACGCCCTGGAAGGGGCACCTGGTCATGGTCGAGGCGCTGGCGCGGCTGCCAGCGGACGTGGTCGCCGTGTTCGCCGGCGATGCACAGGGCCGCGACAGCCACCTCGCCGACATCGACGACCGCGTGGACGAGCTCGGTCTCGGCGGCCGGGTGTTCCACGTCGGCCATGTCGCCGACATGCCCTCGGCGCTGCGCGCCGCCGACGCCGCGGCCGTACCCTCGACCGGCCCGGAGG
>JAEWEX010000395.1 GCA_023389135.1 Pseudomonadota bacterium
ACCCACAGCCTGAGCCGCCCGGCCGCCACCAGCAGCGTCTCCAGGCCGTGGACCAGTTCGTCCACGGCGATATCCGCCGGCAGGGCGGACGCGGCGTCGCGGAGCTGACCAGCGAGCGCGGCCATGCCCGACATCTCCAGCCAGCGCGCGTGGCGCGCCAGCTCGTCGGCCAGCATCGAGGACAGCAGCCCCGGCGACGCCGAGCCGCGCACCGCATGCAGGCGGATGAGGAACATCACCTCGGCGAGCCCCATCAGGAAGCCGGAAGCCTGCAGGCGGCCGGCAATGGCGCCCATGGCCGGAAGGCGCTGAGCCGTCAGCGCGGCCACGGCCGGGGGCGGATCCATGAGCGAGGCGGCCGACAGCGCGTCGCAGGCGGCAAGGAACGCCGAGCCGGGATGGCGCGCCGCGGTCGGCGATGCGGGTTTCGCGGACGGGGCCGTCAGCCGCGCGCGCGCGCCACCCGACGCCAGCAGCGCGCGGCCGACGCGCGCCAGCGCATCCAGGTCCCGCACGCGGCCGACCACGTTGGTCGGTCCGTCGGCCTCGGACATGTCGCCATGGTAAAGACAGACATAGTTGCCGAACGAGGCGTAGCCGACATCGCCGGTGACGGGCTCGCGCCGGTTCTCGTGCCAGTGGAAGAACGGCACCGGCACGCAGAACTCCGCCCCGGCGGTCTGGGTATGGACGGCCACGGTCGGGTGGGGCGTGCAGGCCAGCAGCGCGGCGGTGAGGCCGGGCGCGCCCGCAGTGTCGAGATCGATCTCCAGCGGCTCGTCATCCACCGTCAGAACCAGCGCGGTCACGCCACATCCTCCGCCGCCGGGCCGTGGGCGAGCGAGAAGCCCAGATGGTCCAGGATCTCCGCCTTGTAGCGGCCGTAGCGCTGGCTCTCCACGACCTCCAGGTCGCGCGGGCGCGGCAGGTCGATGGGGATGTCGGCGAGGATGCGGCCGGGCCGGCCCGACAGCACGATCACGCGGTCCGCCATCAGCACCGCCTCGTCCACGTCGTGGGTGATGAAGATGCTGGTCATGTCCGAGCGCGCATGGATGTCGGAGACGAGACCCTGCATGCGCAGCCGCGTCAGGTAGTCCAGCGCGCCGAACGGCTCGTCCATCAGCAGCGCCTTGGGCTCGCTCATGAGCACGCGGGCGAGCTGGACCCGCTGCGCCATGCCGCCGGAGAGCTGGTAGGGATAGCTGCCCACGAACCGCTCGAGCTGCATGGTGGCCATCAGCTCGCGCGCCTTCGGCTCCCATTCCGACCGCGGGCGGCCGGCCGTGCGCGGCCCGATGGTGATGTTCTTCCAGACATCGTACCAGGGAAACAGCGCGGGCCGCTGGAACACGTAGCCGCGATCCGACGACGGGCCGGAGAACGCCCGCCCGTCGATGGTGCAGCTGCCCTGGTAGTCGAGGTCGAAGCCCGCCACGATGCGCAGCAGCGTGGTCTTGCCGCATCCGCTGGGCCCCACGATGCACAGGAACTCGCCCGGCCGGATGACCAGCTCGTCGATCTCCAGGACGCGGATTGCCTCCTCGTCGCTGCCGAAGGTCTTGGCGATGCCGGTAAGGCTGATCTCGTAGGCCATCTACTTGCCCTGCCAGTGGAGGATGCGCCGGCTGATGGCGACGATCATCCGGTCCATGGCGTAGCCGAACACGCCGAGCAGGATCACCGCGCAGTAGACGACATGGATGCGGAAGAACTGGGTGGCGTCGGTGATGATGTAGCCGAGGCCGCTGGGCGCCGCGATCAGCTCCGCCGCGACCACCAGCGCCCATGACAGCGACAGAGCCGTCCGCATGCCCGTGACCACGGCCGGCAGCGTGCCCGGCACCACGATGTGGCGGAACATCTGCAGCGTGGAGAAGCCGAGCCCGCGTCCGACCGCGAACAGGTCGGCGGGGATGGACCGGACGCCCTCGGACGTCTGCAGCGTCATGTAGATGAAGGCGCCGAGGAAGATCAGCGTGATCTTCGACATGCTGCCGATGCCGAAGAAGAACACGAACAGCGGCACCAGCGCCAGCGCCGGAATGGGGCGCAGGAAGTCGATGAACGGCATGACGATGGCGCGGGCCACCGGGCTGTAGCCGGCCATCAGCCCGACGATCGAGCTGCACACCACCGCCAGCGAGAACCCGGCCAGCGCGCGGCCCATGCTGGTGATGATGTGCTCGGCAAGCGAGCGCTGGCCGTAGCCGTCCCGGATCAGGTCCGCGAACGTCGCCGCCAGCGCCTGCGGCGAGGGCAGCGACAGCGAATTGACGAGGACGAAGTTCGACGCGAGGAACCACACCACGAAGGCGGTCAGCACCGCCGTGAGGCTCAGGCGGCGCAGCCGCCTGTCGCTTTGGGCCAGCGTGGCCCTTTCCTGTGCCATTCAGACGACCTCTGGCGTCGCACGGCCGGTGACGGCCGGTGCCGGAGCCTGCGGGCGAACGCGGCGCAGATCAACCTGCGCGCGCGCCGCCCGAAAGGCGAGGAACCTACTTGACGGAGCAGGTGGCGCCGAACGCCTCGGCCGCGTATTTCGGCTCGAGGAATTCCTCGAAGGGCAGCACCTGCTTGAGGGTGCCCACCGAGATGAAGAACTTCGAGGCGCGGTCGAGCACCCCGCCCAGGCCCTTGCCCTCGGCTGCGCCGCACATGGTCGTGGGGCTGTCGGCCTTCACGGCGTCCTCGACGGGGAACCACTTGATCTCCTTGGCCTGGCGCGCGGCGAGGGCTGCGTCCAGGCCGGTCGCCTTGGCGACCGCATCGAGCGCCGGCTTGGGATCCTTGGCGTAGGCCTCCTGGCCTTCCTTCAGACCCTTGAGGAAGGCGACGACGCCATCGGGGTTCTTCTCCGCCCAGGTGCGGCTGACCGCATAGCCCGAGACGCTGACGCCGCCCGAGGGGGTATCGGCCATGGAAAACAGGCGCCTGCCGCCCTGGTCCTCGATCTGGAAGGTGAACGGTCCCCAGACACAGGCCATGTCGATGTCGCCGTTCAGCAGCGCGGCGGTGGCCGCCGGCGGCTGCAGGTTGAGAAGCTCGACCTCGTCGCTCTTGACGCCGTTGGCCTCGAGCATCTCCAGCAGCGGCGCATGCACCACGGTGTTGTGGAAGAAGCCGATCTTCTTGCCCTTGAGGTCGGCGACCGCCTTCACGTCGCTCTTGGGGCCGACCATGCAGGCGTCGGAATCGCCCAGCATGCCGGTGGTCACGATCCAGCGGATATCCTGGCCGTTGGAGCGGGCGACATAGAACGTCGCCATGCCGCCGATGCCCATGTCGATGGCGCCGCCCTGCAGCGCCGCGAACATGGCCGCGCCGGAGGTGAAGGTCTGGTATTCCAGCTTCAGGCCGTTCTTCGAAAAGGTGTCGGCGGCGACGCCGGCCCAGATGTCGTTGAGCGTCGGCTGCACGCCGACACGCAGCACGGCATCCGCGGCGGACGCCTCGGGCGGCGTGGCCAGCAGCGCGGCGAACGAGCCTGCGGCAGCAAGCAGCCCGCCCAGGACATGACGACGGATAAACATCGGATGAATCCCTCTGGGTTCCGGCTCGGACCGGAACCAGGACGACCCTGACCCCGCCAGCCAAGCCATTGGATCGCGCCGTTGTGAAAGCGCTTGCAGTTTTCATTACATCCGTGTCGCCATACTGTCAATGCGGAGCAATCGGCGGCGACACGACGCCGACGATGGAAATCGCGCCAATCAATGTCTGTAAATTGAGCATTTCAGCGCAAAGCACGGTATCTGCGGCCACGGCGTGAGACGCACTTCACGCCAGCGAACCGACTTGACCAGACATGGAACTGGGCCTATCAACCGGCCGATGTATGAAATCGCTTTCTGTCAACCGCATCCCCTTCCCGCGGCTGCGACCGGTCCCGCCGATGCAAATGCACGCCACTGACGCAGCGCCGCGCGAGGCACGCACCCGCCTCGCCTTCGGCGCCATTGCCGACGATCTCACCGGCGCGGTCGAGCTCGCCAGCATCCTGGTCGCCAAGGGCGTGCGCACGGAACTGTTCGTCGGCTTGCCGCCCGCCGATGCCGCCACCGCCGCCGATGCGGCGGTCGTGGCGGTCAGAAGCCGCGTCGCACCGCCGGATCAGGCCGTCGCCACCATCCGGGAGGCGGCCCGCTGGCTCGGCCGCGGCACACCCCGCCAGGTGTTCTTCAAGTACTGCGCCACCTTCGATTCGACGCCGCAGGGCAACATCGGCTGCTGCACCGACGCGCTGATGGAGGCGACCGGCGCGACGCGCACGCTGTTCGCGCCCTCGTTTCCCGAAAACGGGCGCACCGTCTATGCCGGCCACCTGTTCGTCTGGGACCAGCTCGTCTCCGCCTCCACCAAGCGTTTCGACCCGCTGACCCCCATGGACGACCCGGACCTGGTCGCCGTGCTCGCGGCGCAGACCTCGCGCGGCGTGGGCCTGCTGCCGCGCCGGGTCCTGGTGGCCGGCGCAGCGGCCGTCGATGCCCATCTGGACGCCTGCCGGTCGAACGGCGAGAGCTATTTCATCGCCGATGCGGTGGACGACCAAGACCTTGCCCGGCTTGCGGCGCTCACCGTCGACTGGCCGCTGATGACCGGCGGCTCCACCGTGGTCGACCACTAACCCGCCCTGGGGCGGGAGCGGGGCTGGATCGACGGCGCTGCGGCCATGGGCGGCGTGCCGGCGGTGGACGGTCCGGGTGCGGTCGTCTCCGGGAGCTGCTCGGACCGGACGCTCGCCCAGCTCGCGGCGTTCGAGGGCGCCGGCCACAAGGTGCTGCGCCTGGACTTGCGCGCCGGCGACGCCCGCTCGATCCTTGACGGCGTGCGCCGCTGGGCGGCGGACAATCTCGGCAACGGGCCCATCGCCATCGCCACCTCCGCCGATGTCGAGGAGGTGGCGTCGATCCAGTCCCGGATGGGACGAGACGCCTCCGCGCGCGTCGCCGAGGAGATCCTGGGAGAGACGGCGCGCATGCTGGTCGAGATGGGCGTCAGGCGGCTGGCGGTTGCCGGCGGCGAGACATCCGGAGCGGTGCTCGATGCCCTCGGCGTCCAGCGGCTCAATGTCGGCCCCTATGTGCCGCGCGGCATCGCACTGGCCACCACGGAGCTTGCCGCCGGCCCCGTGGGCCTGTGCCTGAAATCCGGCCGCATCGGCGCCGACGACGTGTTCCTGGAGCGCCTCGCCGCGCTGGGCTCGGGAGGGGCGCATGGCTGAGGAAACCGCGCGCGACCGCCTGCTCGCGGCCTATCGCCGCCTCGCCGATGGCCGCCTGATCGTGGGGGCCGAGGGCAATGTCAGCGAGCGCATCCCCGATGGCATGGTGATCTCCGTGACCGGCACCCGCGCCGGCGAGGTCGGACCCGAAAGCTTCCTCGCCTGCGGGCTCGATGGCCGCCCGCTCGATGCCGGCAGGCCCTCCAGCGAATGGGCCATGCATGCCGCCATCTACCGGGCCTTCCCGGACGCGGGCGCCGTTGTCCACACCCACTCCGACGCCTGCGTGGCCCTTGCGGTCCAGCACCGGGCTCTGCCGGCTTTCCACTATCAGGTCGCGCGCTTCGGCGGCGGCGATGTGCGCTGTGCGCCCTATGCGCAGTTCGGGAGCGGGGAGCTTGCGGAACTGGCGGTCGAGGCGCTGGCCGGGCGCAAGGCCTGTTTCCTCGGCAATCACGGCATGATCTGCCACGGCGCCAGCACCCGGCAGGCGGTGGAAACGGCGGAGCTCCTGGAAACCCTCGCGCGGCAGTATCTCATGGCGCTGGGCGCCGGCACCCCGCGCCTGCTGACCGATGCGGAAGTCGCCGGGGCGCTTGCGCGCTACGGCAGCTATTCGCCCGGCTGAACGGAGGACACGACCATGACCCTGCTGATCGGACTGGGCTGCGACCATGTCGGCTTCGGCATGAAGGCGCGGGTGATCGATCATCTCCGGGCACGCGGCGCGGACATCACCGACCACGGCTGCGGCGACGCGACGCCCGTGGACTATCCCGGCTACGCCATGTCGGTGGCGCGCGCCGTGGCGGCCGGCGAAGTCGCCCGCGGCATCGTCATCTGCGGCAGCGGGGTCGGCGTCTCCATCGCCGCCAATCGCATCCGCGGCGCCCGCGCCGCCAACGCCACCGACGAGACGCTGGTGCGCCTCGCCCGCAGCCACAACGACATCAACGTCCTGTGCATCGGCGCGGAGCTGGTCGGCTTCTGGATGGCGCGGGCCTGCATCGACGCCTTCCTCGACACGCCCTTCGAGGGCGGTCGCCACATCCCCCGCGTCAGCCAGCTCGACCAGTGAGCCGGCGCCTCAGTCCAACCCCGAGCGAACAGGCGGCACGGCCATGGCGAACCCACATCTGAGCGGCGATCGGCTCCTGGCCGACACCCGCGGCATTCCCGACACCCTGGCCCCGCTGCTGCCGGCCGCGACCCGCGAGATCGCCGACCGGCTGGGGAAGCGCGACCTTGTGGCCCCGGAGCTGATCGTGCTGAGCGGCTCCGGCGACCTGCTCCACGCCGCGCTGTCCATGCGGCTCGCCATCGAGCGGCTGACCGGCATCACGACGCTGGCGCTGCCGTCCATGCAGACCGGCCTCTACCAGTCGCCGGGCCTCGGCCCGAACTGTCTCGTGGTGCAGATGTCGTTCTCGGGGATCACCGCGCGGGCGGTCGAGGCGGCGACGCTGGCC
>JAEWEX010000406.1 GCA_023389135.1 Pseudomonadota bacterium
GCTACAAACAGCGCGGCGCCGGCGGAAGCCGGCGCCGCCGAGGTCGAGCAGGAGATCGCGAGCCTCGCATCGCTCGACCTCCACCAGCTCCGGTCCCGGTGGAGAACCCTGCTGCGGTCGGCGCCACCCCCGAACCTGCCGCGCCCGCTGCTGATGCGGCTTCTGGCCTACCGGGTCCAGGCCAGGGCGTTCGGCGATCTCGACCGCGAGACGGTGCGCTACCTCGATCGCCTCGCCCGTGACCATGCCCGCCAGCGACGCCAGGGTGAGGGCCGGTCAAAGTCCCCGCCGGCGGTGGCGGCGGTGCCGCTGCGCCACTGGCTCAAGCCCGGCACCCTGCTGGTGCGCGAGCATGGCGGCGAGATGCATGCGGTGACGGTGACCGAACAGGGCTTTGCCTGGAGAGGCTCGACCCATGGCAGCCTGTCGGAGATCGCCCGGCTGATCACCGGGACCAACTGGAGCGGCCCGCGCTTCTTCGGCCTGCGGGACGAGGCGGGGAGGGCGGGACGATGAACGCCCCCGTCCGGACCGTCGCGCGATGCGCGATCTACACCCGCAAGTCGACCGAGCAGGGGTTGGAGCAGGACTTCAACTCGCTCGACGCCCAGCGCGAGGCCTGCGAGGCCTATGTGCGCAGCCAGGCCCATGAGGGCTGGCAGCTGCTGCCGCAGCACTACGCCGATGGCGGCTTCTCGGGCGGCTCCACGGACCGCCCCGGTCTGCAGGAGCTGCTGGCGGCGATCCGCGAGGGCCGGGTGGACATCGTCGTGGTCTACAAGGTGGATCGCCTGACGCGCTCGCTGGCAGACTTCGCCAAGCTGGTGGAGCTGTTCGATGCCAGGGGCGTGTCGTTCGTGTCGGTGACCCAGAGCTTCAACACCACCACCTCCATGGGGCGGCTGACGCTGAACGTGCTGCTGTCGTTCGCACAGTTCGAGCGGGAGGTCACGGCGGAGCGGATAAGGGACAAGATCGCGGCGTCGAAGCGCAAGGGCATGCGGATGGGCGGGCCGGTGCCGCTGGGCTACGAGGTGCGGGACAAGAAGCTGGTGGTGCACGCGCAGGAGGCGGGCCAGGTGGACCACATGTTCCGCCGCTATCTGGAACTCGGCTGCCTGACGGCGCTGGCGGCGGAGCTGCGGGAGCGCGGCATGGTGACCAAGGTCAGCGCGCGCCGCGACGGCAGCATCCGGGGCGGCATCCCGTTCGGCAAGGGCTCGCTCGCCTACCTGCTGCACAACCGCGCCTATGTGGGCGAGGTGATCCACAAGGGGCGGCACTTCGAGGGGCAGCACGAGGCGATCATCGACCGCGACCTGTTCGACCAGGTCCAGGCGAGGCTTGCCGCGCGGGCCCGGCGATCCGGCCCGACCGTGTTCAACGCCGGCTCGCTGCTGAAGGGCGTGCTGTTCGACGACCGGGGCAACCGGATGACGCCGGCGACGTCGCGGCGGCGTGGCCGGCTGTATCGCTACTATGTCTCCTGCGTCCTGGCGCAGGGGCGTCGCGAGGACGCAGGAACCGTCCGCCGCGCCTCCGCGCCGGATCTGGAGCGCGCGGTGCTCGACGCCGTGCGCGACTGGCATCAAGAGGCCGAGCCGGTCGACCATCCGGACACGGCCGCTTCCCCCGACGCGCTGCGTTCGCTGCTGCGGCGGGTGATCCTCCATCCCAACCGGCTGGAGATTCTGGTCGAGCAGCCGGGCACCGGCCCCGCGACGCTGAGCATTCCCTGGGCAAGGCCTGCCGCCCGGCCGCGGCGGGAGCTGGTGCTGCCTGCGGGACAAACCACCCTCCGTCCCATCCGCGCAGAAACCCGGGCGCGGCTTGTTGCCGGCATCGCCCGCGCCCGGCGCTGGATCGACATGCTGGTCGATGGGCAGGCGCGGGACCTCCACGAGATCGCCGAGCTGGAAGGCCTCAGCGAACGCTCGGTCCGCATGACCGTCAATCTGGCGTTCCTCTCGCCCGCCCTGGTCAGGGCCGCCCTCGACGGGACGCTGCCCGCAGGCGCCGGCGTGTCGCAGATGTGCGAGGTTCCGATGGAATGGTCGGGGCAGATGCGGGTGGTCGGCGCTAATTCTGGGCAGGAGATTGAAGGTGGTGCGCGCGGGGCCGGCCTGACGGACTGAACCTTCGGTTCGAATCCCGCGCGCTCCGCCATTTCTACCTGATCGAACGTTCTCCGCGAGCGAATGCGGCGCTGAAACGCCAAGGAACCGCGCGGTTCGGACGGGAACCCCTGGACTGCGAAGTCGGCACACTCGGCTCCGAGCGTTCTCTCTCCGCCTTTTTTCTCTCGACCTCTGGACTGAACCGGTGCCAGTACGGAATTCTATGTCATTGAAATAGAATGTGAAAATTCCTACTTCCCGTCGCGGCGATTGATATCCTCGTCGGCAAGCGATCGGTGCCGAAATCGGACATCAAAGCCCGAGCCGTTCGGCGACATCCTCGAACCCCGGATCCTCGGCATAAATGCGCTCGAACTCGCGTCGGGCCTGTGCTTGGCGGCGCTGGCCATCGTAGAGCAACGCACGCTCATATCGGACCTGCCGCAGCAGCTCGTCCGGGCGGTCCTTGCGCCGCCGGAGCGCCAACGTGAGAACGTCGATCGCCGCATCGGGCAAGCCCAAGCTGACCAGCGCGCGGGCCCGATAGAGCAGCAACGCCGTATGGACCGGAGTCTCGTTTTCGACAGACGCGCTCAGCTCTGCGATGAGTCGCAAGTGCTCGGGATTCGGATGATCGAGCGCAAGTTCGGCGAAGGAGAGCAGGACGACGGGATCCGACTTGTCCAGATCGAGCAGCTGATCCAGACGGATCAAATGTGTCGCCCGAACGTCCCTGCAACTGGTAGACCTCGACCAGGGCCAGAAGTGTCCCCCGTTCGCGAGGCCGCACATGCGCCGATATTTCGGGAGTGATCGGCAGGCTGATGGTCGCGTTGACTCCGTACTTGCTGAACAGCGAGTCGAGTTCGTATTTCCGTTCCAAGGCATCGAGAAGGCAACGCTCCGCCTGGTCGAAGTTCTCACGTTTAAGGTGGAGCATCCCCGGCAAGCCATGCGGCGTCGGCCAGAGAAGTCGAGCGGTCGAGCAGGACAAGCGCCTCGCTGTCATCATCCTCATTCAGCGCCTTCAGCCCATCAACGAAGGCGCGTTCCGCCGCGGTGACCTTGCCCCCATTGTGCCCTCGTTCATAACCAGAATCCGTTCTGGTTCCGGTCCGTGTTGGACCTGGCTGCGAACTCGTTCGGGGTGAGACCGCCCAGACTGGTGTGCGGGCGGTCGTCGTTGTAGTCGAGGCGCCAAGCCTCGATGATCCTCCGGGCGGCCGACAAGCCCTGGAAGAGATGCTCGTTGAGACATTCGTCGCGGAAGCGGCCGTTGAGGCTCTCGACGAAGGCATTCTGGATCGGCTTGCCGGGGGCGATGTAGTGCCATTCGACGCCATTGTCCTGTTGCCAGGAGAGAATGGCATGCGATGTCAGTTCGGTGCCATTGTCGCTCACCACCATCAGCGGCTTGCCCCTGACCTCGATGAGACGGTCGAGTTCACGGGCCACCCGCCGGCCGGACAGTGAGGTATCGACCACCAGGGCAAGGCACTCCCGCGTGAAGTCATAGACCACCACCAAGACC
>JAEWEX010000435.1 GCA_023389135.1 Pseudomonadota bacterium
TCGTGGAGCCGGGGGACGACACCCCGCTTGCGGATATTGCGGACGCCGCGGGACGTGCGCTCGGCCCGGCCGGCGGCGCGCGGGGGCACGTGAGCGGCACCTTCTTCCACGCCATCGCACCGGCCTGAGCCGAGGCACACTACGTTTCCCGTTAACCGTAAGCTCAGGAAATCGGGGAGAAGACCTTCCGTCGCAGCGCTTTCACAGCCACAATTTACCAATTGTTAACCGTGGGGCCGTTGCGGCGGCGGCTCCCGGTCGGAGGGGGAGCCGCGCGGCAGGATGAGCGATGGCGGTCGCGGGCGAACCAAGATCGGACGGACCGGCGCCCGCGCGCCGGCCTGACGAGCAGCGCATGGCCGGCCCGGCATCGTGGCCGACAATCGTCACGCCAGACGCCACACCGCGTCCGGCCGAGGTCGGCGCGGAGGCGATCGCCCGCCGGATCGCGGAAAAATCCTATGCCTGCCTCGACGTCACATTCGAGCCGGCCCATGGAATCGTCTGGTGCATGACGCGCGCCGACGCCGCCTCCAGCTTTTCGCCCGCCCTGCTGGACGAGATCCTCGATGTCCAGGGGCTGATCCGGGCGGCCGGCGCGACCTGGCGCTCGTCGCGCGGTGCGCCTGTCCGGTATTTCGTTGCGGGCTCACAGCAGCCGGGCGTCTACAGCCTGGGCGGCGACCTCGAGTTCTTCGCGGGCTGCATCCGCCGCGGCGACCGCGGGGGACTGCAGCGCTACGCCCGGGCCTGCATCGAGATCGTCCACGCCAACTTCACCGGCCTCGACCTGCCGATCCTGACGGTCGCGCTGATTCAGGGCGATGCGCTGGGCGGCGGCTTCGAGACCGCGCTGTCCTGCGACATCATCGTGGCGGAGAAGAGCGCCAAGTTCGGCCTGCCGGAGATCCTCTTCAACCTGTTTCCCGGAATGGGTGCGCTCAGCTTCCTCGGGCGCCGGCTCGGCATCGCGCAGGCGCGGCGCCTCGTGCTGTCGGGCCGCATCTACACCGCCGCCGAGCTTCACGACATGGGCGTCATCGACGTGGTGGCCGAGGACGGCAAGGGCGAGATGGCGCTGCGCGAACACCTGGCGCGGCTGTCGCGCAAGCACGCGGTGCACCATGCGGTGGCCGCCGCCGCGCGGCACGTGCAGCCGCTCGGCTTCGAGGAACTGCGCGACATCAACGATATCTGGGTCGAAACCGCGCTCGGCCTCAGCGAGGCGGATCTGAAGCGCATGCAGGTGCTGGCGGAGGCGCAGGTGAAACGTCGCGCCGCCCGGACCGACGGCGGCGGCATGCCGCCGGCCGCGGAGTAGGGCATTCCCCGGCCGAGGAACGGCGCGGCCTGTCAGCTTCCCAGCGTCGCGCGCTCCGCGGCGCCCAGCGTGTCCTCGACCGCGGCGCGTACCCGCGCGAACTCCGCCTCAAGCCGGGCCATGTGCTCGCCGCCCTTCGCCGTCAGCTCGGCGGGCGTGATCTCGCGCCAGGCGAGGCACATGTCATAGATTTCGCTGGCGCCGACATTGGCGGCGCAACTGCGCAGCGCATGAACGTCCTCGCGGAACGCGACCGCGTCGGCGCCCGCCGTCGAGCGGCCCAGATCGGCCAGGATGCGCTCGGCATCGACCGTGAACTGGCCCAGCACGTCGGCGAGGAACGGCCGTCCGCCAAGCGCCTCCAGGTCGCGCACCACGCGCGGGTCGATGGCCGGCCGCTGCCCGAAGCGGAAGCGCGGGTGGGAGGCGATGGCGGTGACGACGTCCGCGGCGGGCGCCGCCTCTTGCGCCGGGAGCGGGTCGGCCGCGGCCGCCGCCGGCGCCGCGTCTGCGGTCAGCTTGTCGATCATCTCGATCAGCCGCGGCGTCTCGATGGGCTTGGTCAGGCAGGCGTCCATGCCGGCCTCGAGGCAGCGCGCCTCCGCCTCCGCCGTTGCGTCGGCGGTCAGCGCCACGATGGGAACGTGCCGTTCGCCCAGCGCGGCGAAGCGATAGAGCCTCGTCGCCTCGATGCCGCTCAGCACCGGCATGTTGACGTCCATCAGCACGATGTCGAACGCGCCGGCGGTGAGCGCCGCCACCGCCTCGTCGCCATTGTCCACGATGTGGACAGTGTGCCCGGCGCGCTCCAGGACCTTGGCGATCACCTTCTGGTTGGTCTTGTTGTCCTCGGCGACCAGGATAGACAACGCCCGCGACGCCGCCCGCTCGGGCATGGTGTCCTGGATCGAGGCGGCCGCGAAGGCCGGGCCCGCGAACGCGATGTGCAGCGCCGCGCCAAGCTCGTCATCGTCCAGCGGGCGCGACAGCACGCTGCCGTAGCGGCTGCGCAGCACGCCGTCGGGAAGCCCGTCCGCCCGCCCCGCCGCAACCAGCACCATGGCAAGCTCGCCCGTGCCGAACACCGAGCGCAGCGCGCCGGTGGTCTGGGCGAGGTCCGCGCCGAACCAGGCTTCGTCCACGAACACCAGCGCATGACGCAGTCCCGACCCGGCGATGCGGGCGAGATGGTTGATGGCCTGGCCAGATCCGTTGGCGACCACGGCGTCGAGACCGCAGCGGGCGAGACGGTCGATCAGCTCGTCCGCAAGCCCGGCATCGGCGGACAGGATCAGCGCCGGCGCCTCGCTCGGCTGGACGATGGGCTCCAGTTCCTGCTCGGGGACGCCCGCCTCGATCTCGAACCAGAAGGTCGAGCCTTCGCCCTGGACGCTGTCGACGCCGATCTCGCCGCCATGAAGTTCCACAAGCTGCTTGACGATGGCGAGGCCGAGCCCGGTGCCGCCGAAGCGGTTGATGATGCTCTCGTCGGCCTGGGTGAAGCTGTCGAAGATGCGCTCGCGCGCCTCCGGAGCGATGCCGATGCCGGTGTCGGAGACCTCGAAGCGCAGACGCACCTCGCCCTCGGCGCGCCGGACCGCGTCCACCGCCACCACCACATGGCCCTGTTCGGTGAACTTGACCGCATTTCCAGCCAGATTGACGAGGCTCTCGCGCAGCTGGCGCGGATCGGCAAGCACCGAAAGCGGCGTTCGCGGCGTGATGTGGAGCGACAGCCTGAGCCCCTTCATGCGCGCCTGCGCGGACACGGTGGCCTGCACCTCCCACAGCATCTCGCGCAGGTCGAATTCCGTGCGGTTGACCGGCATGCGGCCGGCTTCCAGCCGCGAGAAGTCGAGGATGTCGTTGATCAGGGCGAGCAGCGCGCGGCCGGCGGTGGAGATGGTCCCCGTCATGTCGCGCTGCTCGGCATCGAGCGGCGTGCCCTTGAGCAGGTCGCCCATGCCGATGATGGCGTTGAGCGGCGTCCTCAGCTCGTGGCTGACGCTCGCCATGAACATGCTCTTGGCCTGGTTGGCGTCCTCGGCCTGCCGCTTGGCCTCCTGCAGCTTGCGGATCAGCGTGGAGGCGTAGAGCGGCAGGATGATGAGCCCGATCATCAGCCCGGAGGACAGCGACACATGCTCCAGCCAGAACGGCGTGAACGCGATGGCGAGCCCGAAGCCCGCGACGGCCATGGCCATGCTGCCGAACAGATAGGGCAGCCCGAAGCGGAAGCCGTTGCCGAACACCGTCCACAGGTAGAACGGATAGACGACCGCCATGGTCAGCGGGCCCGCATGCAGGCTCCAGGACAGCACGCCGAAATCGGCCAGCATGGCCACCATGCGGCGCGGCACCGACGTGCCGGGACGGTAGAGCAGATGGGCGAGCAGGCCCACCGCCGCCGCGTAGTAGGCGCCCATGGCGATGCCGTTGGCGGCCAGCGTCTCGCGGGCGCCGGCAACGTCGAACCAGGCCGCGCCGACCACATAGACCATCAGGATGTGGCCGATCACGAAGCGGTTGACCACCATCTCGTGCTCGAGGTCCGGCCGGCCGGTGAGCCGGGCGCGAACGAAGCCGAGCATGCCCCCGGTGGAGGCGCGCGTCTGGCGGTCGCGGGCGCTTCTGGCGGTCACGGCGCGGTCACGCGGTCTCGGCGAGGCGGTTCTCGCGCTCCACCAGGTCGACCAGGTCTGCGGCGGGCATGGGACGGCCGTAATGGTAGCCCTGCACCTCGTCGCAGCCTTCCGCGCGCAAGAAGCGCGACTGGTCGGCGGTCTCCACGCCCTCGGCAAGGATGCCGAGCCCGAGGCTGTGGCCGAGGCTGATGATGGCGCGCACGATCGCCGCGTCGTTGGGATCGCTGGTCAGGTTGCGGATGAAGCACTGGTCGATCTTCAGCCGGTCGACCGGGAAGCTCTTGACATAGGCGAGCGACGAATAGCCGGTGCCGAAATCGTCGATGGAGCAGGCGACCCCGCGCTGGCGCAGGCCGCGCAGGCAGCGCGCCACCCGGTCGGTGTCCTGCATGACGATGCTCTCGGTCAGTTCCAGGTCGAGTCGCTGCGGCTCAAGCCCCGTATCGGCCAGCACCCGCGCGACCAGCGCCTCCACGTCGATCTTGCGGAACTGCACCGGCGAAAGGTTGACGCCGATCCTGAGCGGCGGCAGGCCGCGCCGGGTCCAGGAGCGCGCCTCGGCGCAGGCGGTGCGCAGCACCCATTCGTTGATGGGCACGATCAGGCCGTTCTCCTCCGCCAGCGGCAGGAACTCCCCCGGCGAGACGAGGCCGCTGCCGGGCCGGCGCCAGCGCAGCAGCGCCTCCGCGCCGACGATGCGGCCGGTGGCGAGGTCCACCTGCGGCTGGTAGTGCAGTTCGAACTCGCCGCGCTCCATGGCGCGCGACAGGTCGACCTCCAGCGAGATCGGATCCGGCCCGGCGACGATCATGTCGGCCAGGTAGAGCCGGTGCCCGTCGCGGCCGCCGGCCTTGGCCTGGTACATGGCGATGTCGGCGTTCTTGAGCAGCTCGTCGACATCGGCTCCGTCGCTCGGATGCACCGCAATGCCGATGGAGGCGGACGCATTCAGCTCGCGCCCGTCCACAACGAACGGCTCGCGGAACAGCGCGCCGAGCCGCTCGGCGAGTTCGATGGCGTCGTCGGGACCGGAGATGCCGGTCTGCAGGATGGCGAACTCGTCTCCGCCCAGCCGCGCAACGGTGTCCATCTCGCGTACGGTGACGCACAGCCGCGCCGACACCGATTTCAGCAGCGTGTCGCCGGCCTCGTGGCCGAGCACGTCGTTGACGCCCTTGAACCGGTCGAGGTCGATCAGGTGCAGCGCGAACAGCCGGTCGCCGCGCCGGGAACGGGCGATCTCGCGGCGGATGCGGTCGTGCAGGAGCGCGCGGTTCGGCAGGTCGGTCAGCGCGTCGTGATGCGCCATGTGGTGCAGGTGGCGCTCCGCGCGCTTGCGGTCGGTGATGTCCAGGGAG
>JAEWEX010000441.1 GCA_023389135.1 Pseudomonadota bacterium
GCCATCATGGGCGCGCTGTCGCTGTACCTGAACTTCATCAACATGTTCACGATGCTGCTGTCGCTGTTCGGCAACCGCGAGTGAGCTGAAGCTTCAGGCATCGCCTGAAACGGAAAGGCCCCGGAGCGATCCGGGGCCTTTTTCGTCGTGCAGGGTTGCCGTTGGCCGCCGCGGCGGCTCGACCGTCAGCCGCGCCAGTCGCGGATGTCGACGAAGCGGCCCGCGACCGCCGCCGCCGCCGCCATGGCCGGCGACACCAGATGCGTGCGGCCCTTGAAGCCCTGGCGTCCCTCGAAGTTGCGGTTCGAGGTCGAGGCGCAGCGCTCCTCGGGCGACAGCTTGTCCGGGTTCATGCCCAGGCACATCGAGCAGCCCGGCTCGCGCCACTCGAAGCCGGCCTGCTTGAAGATCAGGTCCAGCCCCTCGGCCTCGGCCTGCGCCTTCACCAGGCCGGAGCCCGGCACCACCATGCCGCCGACGCCCTCGGCGATGCGGCGGCCCTCGAGGATCTTCGCGGCCGCCCGCAGATCCTCGATGCGGCCGTTGGTGCACGAGCCGATGAAGACGCGGTCGATGGCGATGTCGGTGATCTTCGTGCCGGCGGTCAGGCCCATATAGGCCAGGGCGCGGCGCTTGGACTCGCGCTTGTTCTCGTCGGCGATGGCTTCCGGATCCGGCACGGTGCCGGTGACGGAGACCACATCCTCCGGGCTCGTGCCCCAGGAGACGATGGGCGGCAGGTTGGCCGCATCCAGCGTGACGACACGGTCGAAATGCGCGCCGTCGTCGGTGTGCAGCGTGCGCCAGTACGCCAGCGCCTGCTCGAACGCCTCGCCCTTCGGCGCGCGCGGCTTGTCCCTGATATAGGCGAAGGTGGTCTCGTCCGGCGCGATCAGCCCGGCGCGGGCGCCGCCCTCGATGGACATGTTGCACACCGTCATGCGGCCCTCCATGGAGAGCGCACGGATCGCCTCGCCGGCATACTCGATCACCGAGCCGGTGCCGCCGGCGGTGCCGATCTCGCCGATGATGGCCAGGATGATGTCCTTGGCGCCGACGCCTTCGGGGGCGACCCCGTCGACGCGCACCAGCATGTTCTTCGCCTTCTTCTGGATCAGCGTCTGGGTGGCGAGCACGTGCTCGACCTCCGAGGTGCCGATGCCGTGGGCGAGCGCGCCGCAGGCGCCGTGGGTGGAGGTGTGGCTGTCGCCGCAGACGATGGTCATGCCCGGCAGGGTGAAGCCCTGCTCCGGCCCGACCACGTGGACGATGCCCTGGCGGCGGTCGAACTCGTCGAAATACTCGACGCCGAAATCGGCCGCGTTCTCGGCCAGCGCCGCGATCTGGGTCGCGCTCTCGGGATCCTCGTTGGGCAGGCTGCGGTCGGTGGTCGGCACGTTGTGGTCCACCACCGCCAGCGTCCGCGCCGGCGAATGGACCTTGCGGCCGGCCGTGCGCAGGCCCTCGAAGGCCTGCGGGCTCGTCGCCTCGTGGACGAGGTGGCGGTCGATGTAGATCAGGCAGGTGCCGTCGTCCTGGGTGTCGACGACGTGGTCGTCCCAGATCTTGTCGTAGAGCGTGCGGGCCTTGGTCATCTCGGTGGTTCTCGTGGGCATTGGGTGTCCGTCCTGGCCGGCGGCGCGGGCGCCTGATGCGGGGCGCTGCACGTGGCCGCCACGGCCGTGGGTCGATCCCCGTCCGGGGGGATCAGCCGCGGGCGAGCCCCGCCGCGTCCGATGCGGTCAGCCGCCCGAAGAAGCGCGCCGGCATCCGCACATGGTCGCCGATCCCGGCGAAGTCCAGCGTCGAGCGCGCGAACGGGCGCGCCGCCGGGCACGGCTCGGCACGGGAACGGGAGCGGGCGGACCGGCGGCAATCCATGGCGATCTTGTAACAGGTCGAAACTGGCGCGACAACGCGCGCCGCGGCGGCCGTTCGGCCAGCCGGGACGCGTCTCGCGCACCGGCTCGTGCATTGACCGCCGCCGCGGCCTCTGGCAGGCCTTGCCGCAGCCTTCGCGGAGGATGAGACGCCGATGGAGATCGCCCGCATCGACGATCCGAGGAAGCCGACGGTCGCGGTGCGCGTCGGCGGGGTGACCGTCGGCGGCGGCGCCCCGGTCGTGGTGCAGTCCATGACCAACACCGACACGGCCGACATCGAGGCGACCGTCGCCCAGACCGCGGCGCTGGCGCGGGCCGGCTCCGAGATGGTGCGCATCACCGTCGACCGCGACGAGGCCGCCGCCGCCGTGCCCCACATCAGGGAGCGGCTGGACCGCATGGGCGTGTCCGTGCCGCTGGTCGGCGACTTCCACTATATCGGCCACAAGCTGCTGGCGGACCATCCCGCCTGCGCCGGGGCGCTGGCGAAATACCGGATCAATCCGGGCAATGTCGGCTTCCGGGAGAAGAAGGACCGGCAGTTCGGCCAGATCGTCGAGATCGCGCTCGCCCATGACAAGCCGGTGCGCATCGGCGGCAACTGGGGCTCGCTGGACGCCGAGCTTCTGACCCACATGATGGACGAGAACGCCCGGTCGGCCGCCCCGCTGGATGCGCGCGGCGTCACCCGGGAGGCGCTGGTGGCCTCGGTGCTGATGTCGGCGGCGCGCGCGGAGGAGCTTGGCATGGGCCGCGACCGCATCATCCTGTCGGCCAAGGTCTCGGCCGTGCAGGACCTGATCGCGGTCTACCGCATGCTGGCGTCCCGCACCGACCATGCGCTGCATCTGGGCCTCACCGAGGCCGGCATGGGCACCAAGGGCATCGTCGCATCCGCCGCCGCCATGGCCGTGGTGCTGCAGGAGGGCATCGGCGACACCGTCCGCGTCTCGCTGACGCCCGAGCCCGGGGGCGACCGCACCCGCGAGGTGCAGGTGGCGCAGGAGTTGCTGCAGACCATGGGGCTGCGGAGCTTCGTGCCGCTGGTGGCGGCGTGCCCCGGCTGCGGGCGCACCACGTCAACCGTGTTCCAGGAACTGGCCCAGGAGGTCCAGGGCTACATCCGCGACAGCATGCCTGTCTGGAAGACGCGCTATCCCGGCGTCGAGGCGCTGAACGTCGCGGTGATGGGCTGCATCGTCAACGGGCCGGGCGAATCCAAGCATGCCGACATCGGCATCTCGCTGCCCGGCACCGGAGAGGCCCCCACCGCCCCGGTGTTCGTGGACGGCCGCAAGGTCGCGACCCTGAGGGGACCGACGCTGGTCGCCGACTTCAAGAAGATGGTCGACGACTATGTGGAGCGCCGCTACGGCGCGGCGGCCCGCACCGACGCGGCGGAGTAGCCCCGCGTCCTCAGACGCCGGGCGCCTCGACGGGCGCCGTCACGATCACCCTCAGCCCCGGCTCGTTGCTGGCTTCCGTGATTTCGCCCGACAGCCGCTCGACCATGGTGTCGAGCATGCGGGTGCCGAAACCCTTGCGCGTCAGCGTCTTGCCGGAACCGCGGTCGGCGACCACCAGGCGGAAGCGGTTCTGGTGCTGCTCCAGCGTCACCGAGATCGGTCCGGGCGCGCCGCCATAGGCGTATTTGGTCGCGTTGATGACCAGCTCGGTCAGGATCAGCCCGACATGGATGGCGCGGTCGGCCATCATGACCATGGGGGCCAGATAGAGCTTCAGGTGGTCGTGCCACTCCGCGCCCATGGAGGTGCGCAGGTCGGCGCACAGCTCGTCGATGTAGCGGGCGAGGTCCACGGTCTCCAGCCGGTCGTCGGTGTAGAGCCGGCGGTGGACGAGGCCGACGGCGGTGAGCCGGCGCTGCGCCTCCAGCAGGTGCTCGGCAAGTTCCGGCTCCGCCAGCGAGCGCGCCTGCAGGCCGAGAAACGCGGACACGAGCTGGAGGCTGTTCTGGACGCGGTGGTTGATTTCCTTGATCAGGAAGTCCTTCTGCTCCAGCAGCAGCTCCTTGTCCGCCACGGTGCCGGCGAGTTCGCGGTTCAGGTCGCGGAGGCGCCGGTTGCGGCGCGCCTCGAACATGGCGTTGCGGAGCCGTGTCGCGGCCTCGATCTCGCCCAGCGTCCACTGGTCGGACCGGCCGCGCACCTCGTCGGACCACGCCTCGAACGAGGAGCGCGGGGTCAGCGCGGCCTGCGGGTCCGCCGTGACGTCCTTGTGGGGGTTGCCCGCCCAGTTCACCACCTCGACCTGCTCGGGCCGGAACCACATCAGCGTGGTCGGCTCGTCGGTGGCCATGGTGGTGGCGAGGAGGCCGCTGGCTGTGGCGGCGAGGCCGGCCGCCGCCGGCAACTCCTCGGCGAGCGTGCGTGTGGCGAAGGGCGAAAGCCGCGAGCGCGGCGCGACCCAGGCGGCGATCTCCAGGATCTCTCCCCGCCGCGGGCACCGGCCGGTGGAAAACACCTCGCCGCCCTGGACGGCTGCAAAGCCGCTGGCGTCCAGCATCCGGCAGATGTCCGGCCCGGTGCCGTCGAACAGCCCGGCCAGCGTGCCCTCGCTGCCGAGCCGGCCGACCACCAGGTCCTCCGCCGCGCGCAGGCGCACCCGCTCGCGATAGGTCTCGGCGTCCTCCTTCGACTTGATCTGGCGCGCGAGGCCGCTGGCCAGCGTCCGGCATGCCATGCGCGTGTCGAAGGAGAGCCCCCTGGGCGTGGCGTTGTGGCAGGCGATCAGGCCCCACAGCAGCCCGTCCTTGACGATGGAGACAGAGGCCGACGCGGCGACCCCCATGTTGCGCATGTATTGCAGGTGGACCGGCGACACGCTGCGCAGCGCCGCATCGCTGAGGTCGAGCCCGCGCCAGGCCGCATCGGGCCGCAGCGGCGCCGGTGCGTAGTGGACGTCCGGGATGACGCGCACGCGGTTGCGGACGTACAGCGCCCGCGCCTGGCGCGGGATGTCCGATGCGGGAAAGTGATGGTTGAGGAACGAGGCGAGGTCCGACGCCACGCTCTCCGCCAGCACCACGCCGCTCTCGTTCTCGAGGAAGCGGTAGACCATGATGCGGTCGAAGCCGGTGAGGCGGCGGAACGCGACCGCCGCGGCCGAGCACAGCGCGGGCAGGTCGCCTGCGCGCTCGAAGGTGGCGCCGGCCGCCTCGATGGCCGACAGCACCGAGACCGCGGACGGCCGCTGCTGCGCCGCCGGCTCCAGTTCCACCACCAGCCTGCCGCCGGAGAGGTGGGCGCTGGCGTCGAACGTCTCGTGACGGCCCTGGACCGAATCCAGCGTCAGCATGGCCGCCTCGCCGGAGGCGAGCGTTGCCATCCCAGGCCCGCCATCCTTGCCGAGCAGGGCCGCAAGCGGCCGGCCGAGCCAGTCGTCGGACAGCCGGCCCTCGATGTCTCCGGCCCCCGCGACGACCTCCATGGTGGAGATGTCGGCGACCAGGAGCAGCCCGTGAGGCTGGATGGAGCCCGGGATGTGGATCGGTTCGCGGTCGCAAACGGAAAGGTCGAACTCGGGCTCGGAGACCCGCTGGTTGGTCTTGCTCAAACGTCACGCCTCGGGGGCCGGCGGTCGCGAGCGCGATAACCGGATCAAGAATGCCAGTGCCCGGAGCTCCGACGGAGGCTCCCCCGTTCGGAATATAGGCAAAGCGCGGGCGATTTGTCGACGGGCGCCGGTAATCGCTTCGGATGCGCGGCTACGGAGAGCGGCGGAGTGCGCCCGATCGGCCGGGGTCCGTGCCGAACTTGACTCGGCGCCGTCCCTCGCGCCTAACTCCGCGCCCGATTGAGGGGCCGCGCTGCGGCCGGAACGGCTCGGGACGATCATGCGCAGCTATCTCGACTTCGAAAAGCCGGTCGCCGAGCTGGAGGCCAAGATCGCGGAGCTCAAGGCGCTGGGCGACGGCGACGAGACCGTGGTCATCGACGAGGAGGTCGAGCGTCTCCGCAGCCGCGCCGGCGAGGCGCTGGCCGACCTCTATTCCGAGCTCACCCCCTGGCAGAAGACGCTGGTGGCGCGGCACCCCAACCGGCCGCACTTCTCCGACTACGTGAAGGCGCTGGTGGACGACTTCACGCCGCTGGCGGGCGACCGCAAGTTCGGCGAGGACGCGGCCATCATGGGCGGGCTCGGGCGCTTCCGCGGCCAGCCGGCCATGTTCATCGGCCATGAGCGCGGCTCCGACACCGACAGCCGGCTGCGGCACAATTTCGGCATGGCGCGGCCCGAGGGCTACCGCAAGGCGGTGCGCCTGTTCGAGCTGGCCGACCGGTTCGACGTTCCCGTGGTGAGCCTGGTGGACACCGCCGGCGCCTATCCCGGCGTCAACGCCGAGGAACGCGGCCAGGCGGAGGCGATCGCGCGCTCCACGGACGCTTGCCTCGGCCTAGGCGTGCCCAACGTCGCCATCGTGATCGGGGAGGGCGGCTCCGGCGGCGCCATCGCCATCGCCACCGCCAACCGGGTGTTCATGCTGGAGCATGCGATCTATTCGGTGATCTCGCCGGAGGGCGCCGCCTCGATCCTGTGGCGCGATTCCACCCGCGCCCCGGAGGCCGCCTCCAGCCTCAAGATCACCGCCCAGGACCTGCAGCGGCTCAAGGTGATCGACGGCGTCATCGCCGAGCCCGTGGGCGGCGCCCACCGCGATCCGGACGCGGTGTTCGCCGCCG
>JAEWEX010000518.1 GCA_023389135.1 Pseudomonadota bacterium
CCGGCGCGGAGTCGCGAAACGTCTCGCGGAAATGCCCGCCCTCGGGATGGGGCGAAAGATCGAGCAGTTGCACGACCTCCGCGGCGGTGAGGCTTTCGATCATCCGCGGTCCTTGCGGGCGCGCACCTCGGCGAACACCGCCTGCGGGTCGGCGCCGGCCATGCCGACGCCCTCCGCCACCGATGCCTCGTCGGCGCGCAGGAACGGGTTGGTTGCGAACTCTTCGGCGAGGGTGGTCGGCACGGTCGGCTCGCCGCGCCCGCGCCTGGCCTCGACATCGGCGAGACGGGCGAGGAGGGCGGCGTTGCCGGGTTCGATCCCGGCCGCGAAGCGGGCGTTCGACGCCGTGTACTCGTGACCGACGAAGACCGTCGTGTCCGCCGGTAGCGCCTTGATCTTCTTGAGCGACGGCCACATGGCCTCGGGGCCCGCCTCCAGCAGCCGGCCGCAGCCCATGACGAACAGAGTATCGCCGGCGAACAGGATCTTCTCGCCGGCGAAATGGAACACGACATGCCCCCGGGTGTGCCCCGGCGTCTCGATGACGCCGGCGGTCATGGACCCGACCGTGACCGTGTCGCCGGCTGCGACCGTCTCGTCGAGGCCGGCGATCTTGGAGGCCTCCGCCCTGGGGCCCACGACGCGCGCGCCGGTCGCTCTCTTGATGGCGGCCAGCGCCTGGGTGTGGTCGGCGTGGTGGTGGGTGATCAGGATGTCGGAGAGTGTCCAGCCGGTATCCGCCAGCGCCGTCATGACCGGCGCCTCCTCCGGCGCGTCCACCAGCGCCGTCGCCCCGGTCGCGGGATCGTGGATCAGGACGGCGTAGTTGTCGTCCAGGCAGGGGATCAGGCGGGTCTCGGCGGGCATCGGCATCTCCTGTTCGTCTGCGAACCTAGCGGCGGGCCGGGCGCGGTCAACCTCTGGCGCGGCGGCGCGGCCTGTGGCAGCCTCCAGGTTCCCCGGAGCCTCGCGCCATGGACTTCATCCCGAGCCTGCCCGTTCTCGCGGCCTACACGGTCGCGGCCGTAGCGCTGACGCTTACGCCGGGGCCAGACATGACCCTGTTCCTGGGAAAGACGCTGGCGCAATCGCGCGCGGCCGGGTTTGCGGCCTATGCCGGGGCCTCCGCCGGCCTCGTGTTCCATACCATGTTCGCCGCGCTCGGCCTGTCGGCGCTTCTGGCCGCCTCCGCCACGGCGTTCACGGTGCTCAAGGTCGTCGGAGCGATCTATCTGGTCTGGCTGGCCTGGCAGGCGCTGCGCCACGGCTCGGCCTTCACGCCGGGAGAGGGCGTCGCGCGGGCGTCCCAGCCGCTCGGCCGGGTGTTCGCGACCGGTCTCGGCATCAACCTGCTCAACCCGAAGATCATCGTGTTCTTCGTGACCTTCCTGCCGCAGTTCGTGTCGGCCTCGGACCCGCATGCCGCGGCCAAACTGGTCTTTCTCGGCCTCGGCTTCATCGTGATCGCGACGCCGTTCTCGATCGCGATGATCCTGTCGGCGGACCGCATCGCCGGGCTGCTCCGGCGCTCGCCACGGGCGACGCGGGTGGTGGACTACCTGTTCGCGGCGGTGCTCGGCGGCTTCGCGCTCAAGCTGCTGGCGACGCGCGGCGGCTGACGGCGCCGGGCCGGCCCCGATCGTCGGAGGGACGCTCCCGGCCTGAATCGCAGCCACCCGACCGTGCGGTGACCCCTGCGGGCTCTGGCGTCGTCTTTCCTCTCGCTTCTGGCTGCGGTGGGATTATCGGCTTTTCTAGCCGTCGATCCCGGGTTCCGCCAGCCCCGCGCTCCATCCGGCGACGAGCCAATAGGCGATGCCGCCGGCAAAGCCCGCCGCGACGCTCTCCACCTGGGAGTAGGCCTCCGGCCCGCCGGTCTCGACGACCAGCAGCCGCCACGCCAGCCAGCCGACCGCGCCGCCGGCGGCGACGTAGTAGGCCCAGCTCCTGATGGCGAACACCTCTCCGATCAGCGCGACGGCCGCGGAGGGGGCGAGCATGGCGGGGCCGGCGACGAACCAGAAATAGGGCGCCACCATCATCGCCATGATGGCGAACACGGTCTGTTCGGCCGGGTCTCCCGGAACGCCATGGACCATGGCGATCAGGCCGAGCACTGCGGTCGCGGCGAGGATCGCCACGACCAGCGCGAACGGCACCAGCATCAGCAGCCGGACAATCGCGCGCCCGAGCATGTCCCGGTCAGCCCGCCGCGGCGGCTGCAGCGATGCGGTCCTTGGCACGAAGGCGCTGCGTCTCGGATTTGAGCTGGCCGCAGGCGGCCAGGATATCGCGGCCGCGCGGCGTGCGCACGGGGCTCGCATAGCCCGCCCGGAACACGATCTCGGAGAAGGTCTCGATGGTCTGCCAGTCCGAGCAGACATAGCTGCTGCCGGGCCAGGGATTGAACGGGATCAGGTTGATCTTGGCCGGAATGCCCTTGAGCAGCCGCACCAGTTCCTTCGCCTCGGCCGGGCTGTCGTTGACGCCCTTCAGCATCACATATTCGAAGGTGATGCGTCGCGCGTTTGAGACGCCCGGATAGGTGCGGCAGGCCTCCAGCAGCTGCGCGATGGGATATTTGCGGTTCAGCGGAACCAGCACGTCCCGCAGATCGTCATTGGTGGCATGCAGCGAGATCGCCAGCATCGCGCCGACATCCTCGCCCAGCCGGGCGATCTGCGGCACCACTCCGGAGGTGGAGACGGTGATGCGGCGGCGGCTGACCGTCAGGCCCTCGCCATGGGACATGACCTCGATGGCGTCGCGTACGCTGTCGAGGTTGTAGAGCGGCTCGCCCATGCCCATGAACACGATGTTGGAGACGAAGCGCAGTCCTTCGCCCGGCAGCAGGCCGCCGGTCGCCGGGGTTGCGCCGGGCCAGTCGCCGAGCCGATCGCGGGCGACCAGGAGCTGGGCCACGATCTCCTGCGCGGTGAGGTTGCGCACCAGCGTCTGGGTGCCGGTGTGGCAGAAGGTGCAGGTCAGCGTGCACCCGACCTGGCTCGAGACGCACAGCGTGCCGCGGTCGACCTCGGGGATGTAGACGAGCTCCACCTCGTGCGGCCGCGGATCGCCGCCGGTCGGCGGAAGGCGAACCAGCCACTTGCGGGTCCCGTCCACGGACACCTGCTCGGCCATGACGTCCGGCCGCGCCAGCGTGTAGGCGTCGGCGAGCCTGGCGCGCAGGACCTTGGACACGTTGGTCATGGCGTCGAAATCGGTGACGCCGCGGCTGTAGATCCAGTGCCAGAGCTGGCCGGTCCGCATGCGGATGTCACGCTCGGGCACGTCGATCGCCGCAAGTGCTTCCGCGAGGCCGGCACGGGTCAGCCCCGCGAGCGAGCGGCGGGCGGGCGCGACCGGGTCGGTCGCCGCGTTGCGGATCAGGTCGAGTGCGATGGCCATGGCGTCTATCTCGTGCGCCGGCGTCCTAGCACAAGTGCGGGCCGGGGGCGATTCGCGCGGCCGCGGCCGGCACATCCGCGCCGGCCGCGTCCGACTTTCATGCATACCGCTCCGGAGGCGTCAGGGGCATTCCTGGTTGATGCGGTCCAGCGCGGCCGAGACGCCGGCGAGGGAATAGCGGTCCGTGGTCAGGTTGCCCCGTCCCGACAGCGTGCGGACCTCCATGGACGAGCCGCGGCGCATCGCCTCGACGAACTGCCCGTCGGACTGGCCGTCGCTCCAGGCCCGCTCGTTCTCTGTGAAGAGCTTGAACGCCGCGTCGCCGACGCTGACGTCGGCCGCACTGTTGGCCTGGGTCGGGAAGCCGACCTGCATGGAGATCTCGTTGCGCACGCTCTCGCCCGGCCGGTGGGTGACGAAGAAATAGGCCGGGTCGCGGCGCAGGCCCTCGGGCGCGCGCGCCTGGGGCTGGGAAATCACGAAGCACACCTTGCCGCTCGGCAGATTGGCCGAATAGGCGCTCCAGTCGTTGAACGTTCCGAGCGGCACCTGCTCGGCGGTTTGCGCGGCCGCGCCGAACGGCGCGATAGCGAGCATCATGAGGGCGATCAGAATTCCGCGCACGATTGTAGGTCTCCCATAGTCGTGGTGCGCCGTGCGCGCCGGTGAAGCGGTGCGCGCGGCAAATCAGGCCGCCCGTCCCCACGAACAGCCGCCTTGATCCGGGATCAGAACCCCCGTTCACCAACATTAGGTAAAAACGGGCGGAATTTCGACCAGAAATCTGAACCTGACACGCCTTGGGGCCGGCCAGAGGAGGCCAAGGTTGCGGCGTTCCGGTTCTTTGATCCGGGCTCGCGGTCATGCCAAAGTGCCCGCCTGCGGCCGATCCGTCGCCGCCAGATTACCGGATACCGGCAGGTCGTGAACATTCCATCATCGGGTCAGGCAGAAGAGTTCGCCGATCTCGTCGCGGCCGTCGCCGCCGATCGGGACCGGGCGGCCTTTGCACGCCTGTTCGATCACTTCGCGCCGCGGCTGAACGGCTATCTGATACGGCTCGGGGAGGAGCCCGCGGGCGCGGAGGAGATCGTCCAGGACGTGATGTCGACGCTGTGGCGCAAGGCGGCGCTGTTCGACCGGTCCAAATCCTCGGTGGCGACGTGGCTCTACCGCATCGCGCGCAACCGCCGCATCGATGTGCTGCGTCGCAACCGGGACCAGAAATCGTCCCCGGAAGAGGCGGAACTGCTGGTGGACGGAGCGCCGTCGCCGGATGACGCCATGGATGCGCGCCAGCGCGAGGCCAAGGTGCGGCTGGCGATAGCGGGCCTGCCGCAGGAGCAGGTCGCGCTGGTGCGGCTCGCCTTCTTCGAGGGCATGTCCCATAGCGAGATCGCGGCCCATACCGGCCTGCCGCTGGGCACCGTCAAATCCCGCATCCGGCTCGCCTTCGGCCGGCTTCGGCGCGAACTGGAGGCGGACGGCATCGCCGCGGCGGAGTAGCAGATCACGCCGCCTTCGGCGCGTTCCCTGCGCGAAGTTCGTCCAGCGCCGAACGGGCAGCCTCGCGATGGCGCGGCCGGATGTGGGCGCCTAGGGTGGTGAGGGCGATGGCCAGCACGCTGGCGTCGTCGACGAAGCCGATGGCGGGCAGCACATCCGGCACGGCATCGACGGGCAGGATGAAGTAGGCCAAGGCCGCCAGCAGCATGCCGCGCGACTTCAGCGGGGTCTCCCGATCGAACGCGCAATAGTAGGCTGCGACGGCATCCTCGGCGAACGGGATCCGGGCGGCGACACGGCCGATCTTGCTCCAGAAATCCCGCCTGACGCTGCTCGCGTCCTGGTCGAGGTCCGGTTCGACATGCGCTTCGGCCATGGGCTGTGCTCCTTCCGCGCGTGGCCCGATATGTTCACGAGGTGGGGGCCGGCGGCCCTGTCCGCAAGTGGCTCATCGGGCCCGGTCCGTTCACCTAAAGCCAGGCCAAACCATCGGAAGAGGGAAGACGTTCCATGCAGATCTCACGGGGACTGCCGGCAGTCGTCACCGGCGGCGCATCGGGGCTGGGCGCGGCCGCCGCCCGCCGTCTCGCCGCCGCCGGAGCGAGGGTGGCGCTGTTCGACATGAATGCTCAGAAAGGGGAAGCGTTGGCGCGCGAGATCGGCGGCGCATTCTTCGCGGTGGACGTCACGGACGCCGCAAGCGTCGGTGCGGGGCTCGCCGCGGCCCGTGCGGCGCATGGCCAGGAGCGCGTCTGCGTCACATGTGCGGGCATCGTCCACGGACGCAAGACGGTGGGTCGCGACCGCACCACCGGCGCTCCCGTCGCTCATCCCGTGGCCGAATTCGCGCGGGTACTCGCCGTCAATCTGACCGGCAGCTTCAGCGTCGCCTCGCAATCCGCGGCCGGCATGGCGGGCGCCGGTGCGGTGACCCCGGACGGCACCCGGGGCGTCATCGTCATGACCTCGTCGGTGGCCGCCACCGACGGCCAGATCGGGCAGGCCGCCTATGCGGCCTCCAAGGGCGGCGTGCTGGGGCTGGTGCTGCCCATGGCCCGCGACCTTGCCCGTGACGGCATCCGGGTCTGCGCCATCATGCCGGGGCTGTTCCACACCCCGATGTTCGACGTCCTGCCCGATGAGGCACGGGCGGCGCTCGCCGCCAGCGTGCCGTTCCCCTCACGTCTGGGAAAGCCCGACGAGTTCGCCGCTCTGGTTGCCCACATCGTCGAGAACGAGATGCTGAACGGCGCCGCGATCCGGCTCGACGGCGCCGTCCGGCTGGAGCCGAAATAGGCGTCAGCCGCCCGCGATCTTGTCCATCGTCTCGGCCAGTTCCAGATCCTTGCCGGTGACGCCGCCGGCCGAGTGCGTGGTCAGCGTGACATCGACCCGGTTCCAGACATTGGTCCATTCCGGGTGGTGGTCGGCCGCCTCCGCCGCGAGCGCCACGCGCGTCATGAAGCCGAACGCCTCGCCGAAATCCGCGAATGCGAAGCGGCGGCCGATGGCGTCGCGACCGGCGGTGCGGGTCCATGCGGGACGCGCGGAAAGCCAGGCGTCGAGGGCTGCGGCCGTGATCCTGTCGGTCATGACGCGGGCTCCGTCAACGCCCGCCCGCGGCGCGCATCTGGACGAACCTGTCCTCAACGCCGTCCAGCGGATAGGTGACCTCCGGAATGTAGGGACCCCCGCCCGTGGAGGCGCGCGAGGAGAACATCACGATGCGATCCGCGATGAAGCGCAAGCTGGGCCCGCCGCCCCGCAGGCCGAGCCATTGCGCCACGGCGCGTGAGGGCACGCCCCTCAGCCGGGCAAGTGTGATGTGGGGCGTGAAGCGGTGGGCCTCCGGGGGCAATCCGGCGCGCCGCGCTGCGCGCTCCACCTCCGCCTGGAGCTCGACCAGCGCCGGGATCGGCTGGACCCGGGCGAATATCGAGCGGGGCCGGTCGCCGCCGAACACGTCCAGCCCGTCGATGGCGACCTCGACCGGCGCGCGGTCGATGCGGGCAAGATGGTCGTCGACCTCGTTGGCGGTGCGATCGTCGATGTCGCCGTAGAAGCGAAGCGTCAGGTGGAAGTTGGCTGCGTCCAGCCAGCGCGCGCCCGGAAGGCCGCCCCGCACCAGGGAGAGATCGAACGCCACCTCGGCGGGGACCTCAAGTGCCGTGAAGAGCCTCGGCATCGCGCGCCTCCCAGTCCGGTGCAGTCCGCCCGACCGCGAATCTGCACAGCCCCGATCATGGCCCGGGGCGCCGGCGGCTGTCACTGGCGTTGTGTACCGGCGCCGCTCAGGCCGCCTTAGGGGCCGCCAGGGCGCCGCTGACGGCGGCGCGGATCTCCGCAAGCGAAAACGGCTTGGCGACCACGTCGTGAATCAGCGCGTCGAGCCCGCCCGCGCGCTCGCGCTGGTCGGCAAACCCGGTCATCAGCAGGATGGTCACTGTCGGGTGGTCGCGCGCGGCCGCCAGCGCCAGCGCGATGCCGTCCATCACCGGCATGCGGATGTC
>JAEWEX010000522.1 GCA_023389135.1 Pseudomonadota bacterium
CGTCTTACCAGTGACGACGACAGGAACCCGGGCTTCCGGGGGGCAAATCCGAGGATACCGTCAGATGTTCAAGATCAGCATCCAGCAGGCCGCCGCAGCCGCCGTTCTCGCCGCAGGTGCCACCGCATTCCTCACCGTGGCCGACGGCCGCGCAGCCTTCCCCGCCGATGGCGCCGCCGAGCTGCGCGGCGCCGTGGATCGTGACGGCCTGCCGGTGCCGGCGGAGCGCGTCCGGGTCGCCCATGAGGGCGCGTCCGACGCGCCGCTGGCGAAGGCGGACCGTGTCACCGGCGCGGGCGAGTGCACGGGCCAGACCTGGCCCTACGTCGCGCCGAAGTGCCTGGTGTCCAAGACCGGCCGCCCGGTGCGTGAGCCCGTGCGCACCATCACCGTCGAAATCCGCACGGGCGAGGGGCAGTCGACCCTCGTGCGCCGCCGGGCCGACGATGTCCGCATGGCGGGCAACTGATCCAGGAGACAGGAGACCATGCCCATGGATCCGATCGTCTTTTCGCTGGCCACCGCCGCGATCTTCGCGGTGACCGCCAGCATCCTGATGTGGCCGGCAGCCCGGCGCGACGAGGGCGAACGCATTCCCGTGCGCGCCATGCCGCGCGCGGTGCGCAGCCGCCGCTCCTCGTTCTGACGGTCAGCGGCAGATCGCGACGATCTGCCCGACCGTCTCCTGCTCGGCGGGCGTGAACGGCCGCGACAGCGCCGTCTCCCACAGGTCCGCCGCGCGCAGTTCGCCCGCGACGCAGCCGCAGAAGCGGACGCAATCGGCGGTGCCCAGACCGTCCGTCCGGCAACTGGCCTCGCAACTTTCCGTGAACGGGCGCGCCCGCGCTGCCTCGTTGGCCGGCACGATCTGCGCCGCCGCCCAGACCAGCGCCAGCAGCACCGGCTGGTGGATGAGATAGATCGCCAGCGAGCGCCGGCCGGCCCAGCCCAGCGCGCGGGACGGCGAATTGTCTTCCCGCCAGCGCCGGACGAGGGAGGCGGGACCGGCCGCCGCGATCCATCGTCCGGCCAGAAGCCCCGCGAGCACCAGCCAGAACCACGGCAGGATGGGTACGAAGTCGTTGGCCGGCGGCGGCGTCGCGGCAAGCCCGGTCCAGGCGAGCCAGCGGCTGTCCATTGCGGGACTGTCGATCGCGGCAGGCAGCGCGACGGCGACGGCGGCGGCCGCCGCGATCACGAGCCAGTGGGCGCGCAGGAACGGCAGCGCCAGCACGCTGGACAGCGCGATGGCGTGCAGGATCCCGAAGGAGATGAAGCTCCGCGGGAATGCGAACCAGGTGACCAGCGTGATGGCCAGCGCGGCGGCGGACACCAGTGCGAGCCGGAAGATATAAGGCCGGGCGGCCAGGCCGCGGGCGTGCGCCAGCGTCAGGCTGACACCTACCAGGAACAGGAACGCGCCGGCGATGCAGCGGGCGAACCAGCGCCAGCCGGGATGCTCGGTCGGGTCCAGCGCGATCAGGCTGAAGAACGAGAGATCCCAGGTGAAATGGTAGACGACCATGGCGGCAAGCGCGACGCCGCGGGCGGCATCGACCAGCGGGACGCGCGCCGGCGCGGCGGGGGACGGGCCTGTCATGGCCGCGAACCTACCGCGCGCCGCGCCGGGCGCGACAGCCCGGATCGCGGATGCGACGGGCTGCCGCACGCTCCTGGTCCAACAGATCGCATTGGTTGATTTGGCATTTTTCCAATTCGAAAAGCTGGTCTAACCTGTGGGTCAATCGTGGGCGGATCGCGCTGCACGGCAGCCTCGACGCCGCCATCCCCGGGAGGGTTTCGCATGGAGATGACGGGAACGTACCGTATCGCCGCCCCGCGCGAGACCGTCTGGGCGGCGCTGAACGATCCGGAAATCCTGCGCGCGTCCATCCCCGGCTGCGAGAGCCTGGAGAAGGAGGGCGACGACCTGAAGGCGACGGTCACCTCAAAGATCGGCCCGGTGAAGGCGCGGTTCTCGGGCAAGGTGACGCTGTCGAACCTCAACCCTCCGGAAAGCTACACCATCAGCGGAGAGGGCACGGGCGGCGCGGCGGGCTTCGCCAAGGGCGGAGCCGATGTCAGGCTGGAGGAGGAGGGTGGGGAGACCGTGCTCACCTATGCCGCCAACGCCCAGGTCGGCGGCAAGATCGCCCAGCTCGGCGGGCGTCTGGTGGACGGCGTCGCGCGGAAGATGGCCGACGAGTTCTTCGCCCGTTTCGCCGCGCGCGTCGGTGCGCCGCCGCCGGTCGCCGAGACGGCCGCTCCACCGCAGGTCGATGCGCCGCCCATCGTCGAGGCTGTCGAGCCGATGCTGGGCGCAGCGGCGCCGGACCCCATCGCGCCGACCTCGACGCCGGCGATCCCCGCGCAGGATCGCTCCGGCGGGCCGTTCGGCAGCCGCAACCTGATCATCGGCGCCGTGGTGCTGGTGGTCGTGGTGCTTGCCACCATGCTCGCGGACTGAGGACGAGACCGAGCGGGCCCGCCGCCGCGGGACTGCAATTCCAGGGACGAACCCGCCGCGGGCGGCGGATTACAGGGAGGACTGCATGGCCACCGTGACGATGACCGTGAACGGCCGCGAGGCCTCGGCCGATGTCGAGGACCGCACGCTGCTGGTCACCTTTCTGCGTGAGACGCTGGGGCTGACGGGCACGCATGTCGGCTGCGACACCAGCCAGTGCGGGGCCTGCGTGGTCCATGTGGACGGCCGGGCCGTCAAGTCCTGCACCATGCTGGCCGCACAGGCGTCCGGCTCCGAGATCCTGACCATCGAAGGTCTGGCGCAGGGCGGCAAGCTGCACCCGGTGCAGGAGGCGTTCCGGGAGCATCACGGCCTGCAGTGCGGCTTCTGCACGCCGGGCATGATCATGGCGGCGGTCGACATCCTCGCCCGCATCCCCAACCCGGACGAGAAGACGATCCGGGAAGAACTCGACGGCAACATCTGCCGCTGCACGGGCTACCAC